>NZ_JAUBVF010000024.1:0-91772 GCF_036705685.1 Microcoleus sp. AT3-A2 | reverse complement strand
TAACTTGAGATTAACAAAAAGCGCTCCTAGAAATAGGGGCGCTTTTTGTTTGGGGAAAATATTTTTAGAGACCTGTTGCTATCCGTTAAATCCGTTAAATCCGTTAAATCCCTTACCTTCCTTACCTCCGTTGCCTTCCTTCTTGCTTTTTACTTATTTTTTATTCCTTTATTCTTTAATTTTTTATGATTACTATAGAATATAGCCACTATGCCGATCGAGATACTGTGACATACTCCACGGGCGAAATCTTATATTATGGTCTAGGATTCCAATAGTCGGATTCAGAATATGTTGGGCTTGCTATAAAGTTTTCGCTAGCAGCAATGCAATTGTGTCAATTCCAGAATCTAACCATAGACAAATGTAGCTGATCAGGAGTCGCTCCTCACCGTCCCAAGCGCTCTATCTGTAAGGAGAATTTGTATTATGAAAGATGGACAAGAAGTACGCCGCGTTTCCACACCCGTGATTGCCGGTGTTTGCGGGTTGGCTTTACTAACGGGAGGGGGCATTGCCTGGTGGACCGCGAACCGTTCGCCAAGCCCCGCAGATACGCCGTCTTCCGCTCCGACTAACGCTCCGGCGCTGTCTCCAAGTCCTGGGGAATCCCCTGTTGTAATTATCCCGGTACCCCCTCCAAATCCTGTACAAGTGCCACAGGTTCAGACGCCACAGGTTCAGACGCCGCAGGTTCAGACGCCTAACGCTCTGATCCCAAAATCGCCGCAGCCAAAGCCTTTGCCGCAGACTGATGTCCAGACAGTGCAAGTCTACTGGGTTAAAGATGCCAGCGGCAAATTTGAGGGAGTTCCTACGAAAGTAGCTGTCAAACAAGCTGACAACCCTGATGCAGCTTTACAAGCTGCTTTTAACAGTTTGTTGGCTGGGCCGAAAGATGGAACTGTTTCTAGCGAAATTCCTAATGGGACAAAACTCAGGGGTTTGAGTGTCAAAAATGACGGAGTTTATGTCGATTTGTCGGCCGAATTTACTTCGGGGGGAGGGAGCAATTCGATGACTGGCCGGTTAGGGCAAGTTATCTATACGGCTACGAGTTTACAACCGAATACCAAGGTTTGGATTTCGGTGGAAGGCAAGCCTTTAGAACTTTTGGGTGGCGAAGGTTTGGAGGTGGCTCAGCCGAGTACCCGCCAAAGTTTTGACAAAAATTTTCCCCTTTAGTAATTATGAGTCATTAGTTAGGAGTCATTAGTTAGGAGTCATTAGTCACCGGTCTGAAGGCAGAGAGTAGGGGTTGATAACTTATGACTCATGGCTGATGACTCATGACAGGGGGCTGGGCACTAATTTTTAGTGCTTCGTAGTTAGACTAAATGCCCGAAAGTGTAGGGCTTGCTGTTCGATCCGGCTGGCAAGCCGATCGCACACCATATTACACAGCTCAAAAATCAACTCGTCTTGCACCTTATAATAAGCTGAAGTCCCTTCACTCCGGCGAGTGAGGATACCAGCTTGGAGCATGAGTTTTAGGTGCTTAGAAACATTGGCTTGACTCGTTTGAGTAGCTTCCACCAATTCTTGCACGCATTTTTCGCCGTCGCGAAGCAAGTTCAAAATTCGTAAACGCATGGGTTCGCTCAAAATACTGAAATACTCAGCAACTTGTTGCACGACCTCTTGCGGGACAGGCTGGGATGACTTCATCAAACTCACCGGAGAGAAGTGATCGGGAAATATTAGCATTTATTCTGTCCATAACAATAAAGTAATCCTTCAATCCGGATTAATTCGCATCAACACTTGACCGTATTCGACAGGTTCGCCATTTTGAACTAAAATTTCCATCACTTGACCGGAGACTTCATCAGCATCGATCTCGTTCATCAGCTTCATCGCTTCGATAATACAGACTGTCTGGCTGACCTTGATGCGATCGCCCACATTGACAAAAGGTGGCTCGTCAGGAGCAGCAGCGCGATAAAAGGTTCCTACCATCGGCGAGATAATGGACACCCATTTGGTATCGACAGGGACAGACAGGGCAGCAGGCACGGCGGCAGGAGCGACCGGTGCAGGGGCAGCCAGGTCCGCTGCTAAATTTTGGTCAACAGCAGGAGGTGAGGCTAAGGTGGGGCTAGCAACAGCGCCCAACAGGCTCGGAGCGACAGTCGCCACGGCAGCAGGGATCGCAGCAGAGGTGCCTGGTGAACTTGCCAGAATGCCTTTGCGTACTGTCAGTTCAATATCCCCACTTTTTAAAGTCAGTTCCGAAATGCCAGTTTTGTCTAATACAGTTAGCAAGTCACAAAGCTGGTTTAAGTCTAGTTGCACAGCAGATTCAAGGGTAATTGAGAATTGAAAATTGAAAATTGAAAATTGAAAATTCCGAATCCGGCGAAGCTAGGAGCATCAACGACTTTGGAGGCAAAAGGGATAGTTTTTAAGCTGTGAGCGATGAGTATTGAATTTGGACTTCTTTAACTCATAACTCAGAACTAAAAACTAAAAACTCCCTTTTCCTCCCTCGTTTCTACTCTCGGCCGAGGTACTTGTCTTCACGAGTATCAATCCGAATCCGTTCTCCAATGGAAATAAATAGAGGCACCATAACCTGAGCTCCGGTGGAGACGATCGCGGGTTTGCTGCCACCAGTGGCAGTATCTCCTTTGACTCCGGGATCGGTTTGCAGCACTTCCAAGACGACAGAGTTGGGTAGTTCCACTTCCATGATTTGGTCGTTCCAGCGCAGGATGCTGACTTCCATCCCTTCACTGAGGTACTTGACACGATCGCCTATTTGCTTAGCATTGAGGCGACTTTCCTCGTAAGTTTCCATATCCATAAAGACGAACTCGTCGCCCTCTTTATAGGTATGCTGCATCACACTCTTTTCCAGGTTGGCTTGAGGCATAGTCTCGCCCGCCCGGAAGGTTTGTTCTACTACGTTTCCGGTTTGGACGTTTTTTAATTTTGTCCGCACGAAAGCCGAGCCTTTTCCTGGCTTGACGTGGAGGAATTCGATAACCCGCCACACGCCGTTATTCCATTCAATTGAAACACCTGGTCGAAAGTCGTTACTGGAGATCATATAAATTTTTGTGGGCAATCCCGTCGCCTTTGGGCACGGGGGAACTACAGTCAGTCGATTTTAGATTTTAGATTTTAGATTTTAGATTTACTCCACAGATGAATTTGGGAGATTGAACCTTGGTCTAAAATTTTGATCTCTCCACGACAGGAGTCTGGGGATTGTATCCGTTTTTGAGCGGGTCAGGTTAAAGCCGCAGTCTAGCTGACGGCATCAAAAAGCAATTGGCATTTTATTTTACCGTTCAAAGGGAGCAAGTGCTTTACTGAAATGTTAATGGCAGTTGACTGTTGACTGTTGACTGTTCGCTGTTGACTGTTCGCTGTTGTTAGTGGGCAATCCCCTCTTTAGGCGAACGCACAGACACTTTAGATAGGTAGCAGCTTAGAGGGCGGGCAGCGCTGTGGGAAGATAAGAGAGGCAATAAAAGTTAAAGTTATGTTGCATTGGCCTAATTTCTCGATCGATACGTGCAAGCGCTGGGTCAAAACCGTCGCTTTAGCGCTCTTGCTGTTCACTCTGTCCCTGAGTTTCAGTGCAGTCTCCCATGCCAAACGCCCCAGCAGCAGTATGCCTGCAGGGAATGCAATTACGGACGGCCGGGCACTGCTGCGCTTCGCTTTACCTATTGACAATCAGACTGTGCGAGAGTTGCAAGTCAGTCTCGAAGACATTGGCAACCACATACGGTCTAAACGTTGGGGGCCCATTAGCAGTGATGTCAGCAAGGCTTCCAGGATTCTCAACCTTCGGGAATCTGACCTTTTAGAGAGTATTCCCGACGCCAAAAAGCCGGAAGCTGAGGCGCTAGTTGCAGGAGTCAAGGAGAAAGTTGCTCAACTGGAAAAGGCTGTTGAGGCTAAAGACAGGGACAAAGTGATTGACTTGAAAGCCACAATCTTAGGTTCGGTAGGCGAAATCGAAGAGTTGATGGTGACAAAGTTTCCGTTTGAAGTGCCTGCCAAGTATGCTAATCTGCCTCAACTGAAAGGGCGCGCTACTGTGGCTGTACAAACTGAAAAAGGGGAAATTACTGTTGTGCTTGACGGCTACAGCGCCCCGGTTACGGCTGGTAATTTTGTGGATTTGGTCGATCGAGGTTTTTATGACGGTTTGCCGTTTATTCGATCGGAAGAATCCTACGTTTTGCAAACGGGAGACCCCGAAGGCAAGGAAGAGGGTTTTATTGACCCAGCTACTGGCAAATACCGGAATATACCGCTAGAAGTGCTCGTCAGGGACGAAAAAGAACCTATTTACGGGATTACTCTAGAAGATGCGGGGCGTTATCGTGACGAACCTGTTTTGCCTTTTTCTGCTTTCGGTACTGTGGCTATGGCCCGTACAGAAACTGACCCTGATAGCGCTTCTTCTCAGTTTTTCTTTTTCTTGTTTGAACCTGAACTCACGCCCGCTGGTCTGAATCTGTTGGACGGCCGCTATGCTGTTTTTGGTTACATGATTGAAGGAAAAGAAGTTTTGGAGCAACTGAAGCAGGGAGACAAGATTGTATCTGCTAAGGTAGTTAAAGGAATCGAAAATTTGGTGCGACCTCAAGTTTAATTAATGACAGCGATTGAAATCGCTTTGACACCAAAGTGACGGCGATTGAAATCGCTTTTACAGAAACAAAGCCCGCCTGCGCGGGCTGAAAAAATCAATAGTGACAGGCATTGAAATCTTTTCTAAATACAGATGACGGCGATTGAAATCAATTTGACACAGACAAAGCCCGCCGGAATCAGGCTGGAAGAAGAGATAATTTTTATAGTTTCGTTATTGAAAATAGGAATTCAATCGAGAATATGGCTATTTTACAATTTTTATTGGTAATGGGTTTGGGCGGATTCGCCGGGTTGTTAATTGTAAAAAATGTGAATGAAAGCAAGCAAAAACAGCGGTTGGATGAGGCTTTTTATCAGTTGTTGGAAACTCAAAACAGTCAAATTTCGCTGATTCAACTGGCGGCTAGTGCTAGGGTTGAGGCTGAAGTTGCTCAGCAGTATTTAACTCGGCAAGTTAAGATTTTTTCGGCGATTTTAGAGGTAGATGATGAAGGGGATACTTTTTATAGGTTTCCTAGGTTGCGCTTGCCGCCGAGTTCGGGTAAGGAATGGTGAATTGAGAAAGTGCGATCGACTAATTCAAATTTATGCAAGTTAAAGATATCGGTGAACAAGGTCTTTTAAGAATATTGCAAAAATTCTGCCCCGCAGAAATAGTTGGTGATGATTGCGCTGTCATGCCTACAACTCCCAACCAATCTCTGGCTATCACTACAGATATGTTGGTGGATGGAGTGCATTTTAGCGATCGCACTACGGGGCCTTATTACGCAGGATGGCGCGCCGCAGCGGCGAATTTGTCGGATCTGGCTGCGATGGGAGCAACACCTCTGGCGGTGACTGTAGCCCTCGCTGTGGCGGCGGATACGGCTGTGGAGTGGGTTGAAGAGTTTTATCGGGGGATGACGGCTTGCTTGCAAGAATATGATACGCCGATCGTCGGTGGGGATGTTGTGCGATCGCCCGTGGTGACTGTGGCGATTACTGCTTTCGGACAAGTTGAGTGCGATCGTACCATTAGTCGGTCAAATGCGCGATCGGGCTGGGCGATTGTCGCTACTGGGGTTCACGGAGCCTCCCGCGCGGGATTAGAATTGCTGTTAAATCCAGAATTCGGGCAAAATCTGGAAAAGGTCGATCGAGCTTCTTTAATTATCGCTCACCAGTGCCCTAAACCGAGGCTGGATGTTTTGCCGATTGTTTGGGAGATTTTAGATTCTGCGGGTGAGTTTTCCATCGCCGGAATGGACAGCAGCGACGGTTTAGCTGATGCGATTATTCAAATTTGTCGGGCTAGCGGTGTTGGCGCAAAAGTCGATCGTACAAAACTACCAATTCCCGATATTTTCAGCGAAATCCTATCAACCGAAAAAGCTTTAGATTGGGCATTATACGGCGGGGAAGATTTCGAGTTAGTGCTGTTTTTGCCGATCGCGAATGCTGAGTTATTGGTGGAAAAAATAGGAAATGGAGCCGCAATTGTGGGAATAGCTACCGAGAGCACCGATATCTGGTTGACTGATAGCAGCGGTGTTTATCCTGATATTGTATTAAAGCTCGATGGAGGATTTCAACACTTCTGAATTATCTCGCTTCTCCGCATAGGCGGACTTGGTTTATGTAGACGCGGTTTCAACGACCTGGTTTTTGCCCGTTACAGATTTTCCGCCAGCTAACCGTTGATTCTGTTACTGTAGGCATTAGTCAGATTATTTTGAGTTTGCGTCCATTTTTCGCTCCCAGGTTCCCGATTATTTAAAACTATTTGATAACCAGTAATGGCAATTTCAATATTGTTCGCTTTATTGCCACTGGGAAATTCACTAATATGAACACTCAAATTTTCAATGATACCGATAATTGAGCTAATTGTTTCTGAGTTTTCGCCGGTAATTAACTTCTGCGCTACTTGCTGTAAAATATCGGCAAAACGGGCATTGAGAAGATGTTGCCGTTGATCTAGCATGGGGTAAATTACTGCAATATCGCCATTGCTATCTTGTTCTGCTTGCAATAATTCTAGGAAAAAGTTTGCATACTCTTGGGGCTTTTCACCTTCAGAGTTATTGCTATCTCCCTCATCGTTCCTATCGATGAATTGCCATAGCTGGCTGGCAAGATTTCGGAGGAAATTAGCGCCATTCTCGCCTCCTTGTTCTGCCAAGGTTGATGCTACTAACTCGCAAGTTTCCAGAAATCCGCGATCGAGTAATTCTAAGTTATCCTGTAAAATCTGCGGTTCCTCTCCATTGGGGCAATTCAGCAGAGTGTGAATTAATTGCAGATAGGCTTGGGCGCGGTTTTCTTCCATTTTGGGGAGTTGTGAATAACACCGGGATTTATTTTATCATGATTCGATGGTTTGGCGGTTGAAACTGCGTCTACACACACGAAGCGACTCAACGATTTCCACCGCCGAATCATCTATTACAATTGATTTAGATCGATTCCCATTTCTCGCAGTCTTAATTCTAAAGCTTGCGATCGCGATCGTTCTTGTTCGAGCAAAGTTTCTGTGTCAGTGGCGCGTTGCTCTGCTTGCTGAGCTTGTTGCTCTGCGTGTTGTCGCAGTTGCTCTGCTTGCTGAGCTTGTTGCTCTGCCTCAATAGCCCGCGCTTCCGCCTGTCGTCGCAATTGAGCGAGTTCCACAAAACTCATAAACGCTTCTCCAGACGGCCCAAACATTTCGAGTCCCGTTTCAGATAATTGAAACCGGACGCCCAGTCGGGGACTGATCCAACCGTCTATTTGTTCGATCGCTTCTAATTGTTCCTCTTGACGTTGCCATCCAGTCAACTCTAATGTTTGTGGGTCGTACAAATAGTATTCTTCCACACCATAACGTTCGTAAAATTTGAACTTTTGAATCATCGGAGCGGGCCGATTTCCCGGCGACCAAATTTCAAACACAACTTGTGGCCCAATATTATCTTCATTCCACTGTTGATAGGAACCACGATAACCTTTTGGTCTGCCAAAAACTACCATCACATCTGGTGCTTGGCAAATTTTATTATTTCCTTCAACGGGATACCAAAGCAAGTCGCCGGCAACGAAAACATTCGGGTCATTTGCAAACAATAGTTCGGAATTTTCCTTAATCCAAACGATTAATCGAAACTGCTCGGTATTATCTGACATTGGTTCGCCATTATCGTCGGGGTAGATGATATTTTGTTTGTCGGGAGATTGCAGTTTTGTAACCATTGCTTTTTCCCCAAAATAGATGGTGATTTTATTTTAGTGTAAATGATATCAAGTGGCTTTTTTGTGTGTAGACGTGTTTTCAAGATCAGAATCCTTCCTAACGCCTCGATAATGCTACCTTTGGCATTAATCTATCCAAAATTTGCTCGATCGCAATTACTGTCCAATCAATATCAGCTTCTGTGGTTTCTCGTCCTAGAGTCAAGCGAATTCCACCAACTGCGCCGATTTCGTCATATCCCATTGCTAATAATATCGGACTGGGAGTTAGTTTGCCGCTGCTACAAGCAGAACCGGAACTAATGCCAATTCCTGCTAAATTTAGCTGCCGCACGAGAGTTTTGCCTGTGATTCGCCCTGTATCTCTCTTTTGGTAAGGGCGGGAGGAAGGGGAGACTATGCAAAAACTGACGTGGTGTGGGAGTCGGAAATATCGATCGCCAGTTGGTACTAAACTGTGTACGTGGGATAATCGGTCAAAAAGCCGATCGCGCAATGCAATTAACCTCGGCGTTTCCACATCTATTTCCTGCAATGCTAACTCCGCCGCCACCCCAAAACCGACGATTGCCGGCAGCGCTTGTGTCCCGGAACGCATTTTCAATTCTTGGCCACCACCGCCCAACATTGGCACTAATTCTACTCCCGGACGCACATAAAGCGCGCCTGCACCTTGTGGCCCGTAAAGTTTGTGACTGGAAACCGAAAGCAAGTCTACGGGCAGTTTCTGCACGTCAACTTGCAGCTTGCCGGCAACTTGAACTGCATCGGTATGAAACATGATATTGCGATCGCGCGCAATTTGTCCTAATGCCTTAATTGGTTGCAGCGTTCCAACTTCGCTTTGTCCGTAAATGATGGAAATTAACACTGTATTCGATCGCAGCGACTCTTGCAAATCCAAAGGGTGAATTCGCCCAAATTTATCCACCGGTAGGCGCGTTACTTCCCATCCCAACTGTTCGAGTTGTCGCGCCGGTTCTGCTACTGCGGAGTGCTCTACGCTGGAGATAATAATATGCTGTGGCTTTGTATAAAGACGCGCAATTCCCATAATTGCCAAATTGTTAGCTTCAGTGCCACCACTGGTAAAAATCATCGATTCCGGTAGCGCGTTAATTAAGCTAGCAACCTGCATTCTTGCTAATTCTAAAGCTGTCGCCGCCCTTTGTCCCCACTCGTGCAAGCTGGAAGGATTTCCCCACTGCTGAGTCAGGGCTTTTTGCATGGCTTGAATCGCTTCTGGGCGTGCGGGTGTTGTGGCACTATAGTCGAGGTAAATTTGCATGATAAATAACTAATTAATGAATGTTGACTGTTGACTGTTGATTGTTGAATGTTGACGGTTGACGGTTGACGGTTGACTGTTGATTGTTGTGAGTGGCTACCAATAACCAATAACCAATAACTGATGACTAACTTCCTGGTTTGCAAACGTTGTAGTCTTCGTGCGACAATACTTTTTGGGGAATTAAGAAAGTGCCGCAATCTTCACAAAGCATTCTGTAGTTGCGAGTTACAGGAATACTGATTATCAAACGGTTGTGACGCAGGCGTTTGCCGCCGAAATCTCTGTAATTCTTATTTTCGCCCAAAGCTGCTATAATTGCCCGGGCTTTAGTGACTACGTGGTCGGGCAGACCTCTGAGATCGATGATATCTCTAGCAAATGATGCTTCCCTCTCTTGTTTTTTGGTTTGTTTTTGTGTCAGCACTTCAACGTAATGCTGCTGCGCCACCAACTCTTGCGTGCAGCGATGGCACGCTTTACCATATCCTTTGTGACCGCACGGAAAAATTCTTTTTCTTTTAGCCATAAAGCAGCGGTATAGGGTTTGACCCACGCCCCTGAATGCTGCTACCCTACCAGTGATGCTTCCGGCATCGAGGCAGTTCTACAAGACGTAAAATCTGTTCCCTTGCATAAATTTAATAGGTTGTAACTTTACTTGATCCAATAGCTTTGAACTGTGAGAAGGCTAATAACCTCTATATTTATTAAAATTTTGTGGCTGTAGTGTATTATCATTTACTCGGTTTCTGCTGTGCTGGGCTGGTGGCGATCAATCTGGCGGGCTGCGGACAAACAAAGCAAGACGTGCAGAATTTACCTCTCAGTCTGGCTCCATTGCCTCAAGACCCCTTGTTGCAAGTATACTTCAATCAGTCGATCGCTTCGAGTTATACAGAGCCTTACCGCCAGCAAACTCGACCTGGAGATGATTTAGAAAACTCGATCGCTGTGGCGATCGCCAGTGCTGGATCGACGGTAGATGTAGCGGTTCAGGAGTTTCGCTTGCCTAGTATTGCGAGGGTTTTGGCCGATCGACAGCGATCGGGAATTAAAGTGAGATTAATTGTCGAACATATCTATAGTCGCCCTTGGAGTGATTTTACAGCTCAGGAGTTGGTGAAATTACCGGAAAGAGAGCGCGATCGTTATACCGAATTTATGCAACTTGCCGATACCAATAAAGACGGTAAATTGAGTGCCGATGAAATCAAGCAAAATGATGCTTTGGTAATTGTCAAAAATGCGGGTATTCCTGTAATTGATGACACTGCTGACGGCAGTAAAGGCAGCGGTTTGATGCACCACAAATTTGTGGTAATTGATGGCCAAACGGTAATCGTCACTTCTGCTAATTTTACCACAAGCGATATACATGGCGATTTCAAGACAGCCGCAAGTCGGGGTAATGCGAACAATTTGGTGAAAATTGAAAATGCTCAATTAGCGCAACTATTTACTCAAGAATTTAACATCATGTGGGGCGACGGGCCCGGAGGCAAACCGGACAGCAATTTTGGCATTAAAAAGCCGTTTCGTCAAGTGCAAAAAGTAAGAGTAGGGAATGCGACAGTGGCGGTGCAATTTTCGCCGACTTCCCAGAATTTGCCTTGGGAAAAAAGCGTTAACAGTTTGATAAATCGAAATTTGGGTAGTGCGAAAAAGTCGGTTGATTTGGCATTGTTTGTATTTTCGGCTCAGCGGTTGTCAAATACTTTGGAAATTGAAGCTGGGCGAGGAGTTGCGGTGCGAGCTTTAATTGACTCTAATTTTATTTATCGCTCTTACAGTGAAGGGTTGGATATGATGGGGGCGACTTTGATGCAAGATTGCGGGTTAGAAACTGACAATCGCCCTTGGAGAAAGCCGCTGACTACGGTGGGAGTACCCCTGTTACCAATGGGCGATCGCCTGCACCACAAATTCGGCGTTGTGGACGGCAAAACGGTGCTTACAGGTTCTCACAACTGGAGTGAGGCGGCAAATCACGGGAATGACGAGACGCTGCTGGCGATCAAGAGTCCCGTAGTTGCAGCCCATTTTGAGCGGGAGTTCGATCGGCTTTACAAAGGTGCAATTTTGGGAATCCCCGCCCGAATCAAACAGAGAATTGATGCTAAGAAAAAAGAGTGCGATTCACTACAAGCAGCATCAAAAGCGACGAGTGCTAAACCTCAAATTGCTGGAGGTAAAAAGTTAGTTAATTTGAATGCCGCGACTCAGGAAGAATTAGAAACCTTGCCTGGGGTTGGCCCGAAGTTAGCCGAGAGAATTATTGCAGCGCGGCAACAGCAACCTTTCACCTCTTTGGACGACGTGGCGCGGGTTCAGGGCATTGGGGACAAGATTTTAGAGAGATGGCGCGATCGAGTAACTTGGTAGTTAAGTTCGTACTCAGGACTTCATTCCTGACTCCACAAAGTTCGCACGCACTCAGGAGTTCAGTTTTCCCTTTAGCAACTCAGGATCAAAGACTCAAGTCCTCACTAGAAACCTATTAGATCTACTTTGACAACACATCAGCTCTCAAGTTAAAATAACTTCTAAATAAAATGCTATCTATTCACCTGAGAGGTAGAGAGAGATGGAACACGCCAGATTTGTTACGGGGAACCCACAAATCAAATTTCTAGCTATTTTTCTGGGGGCAATTTTTTTGGCGCTAGCAGCTTTCACAGTTAGCGCCCAGCAGACTAGCGAAGCACAATTTAGGGTCAAAAACGAAAACGCTTTTAATATTAATTTAATTCAATTTAAGCGCACTGAATATGTAGGTCCATGTGCCGGTACTGTCTTCTCCCCTGATTCGCAAAGCGCTCGATTTGTCTCCAGCAAGACTCCTCCCGGCCCTAACAGAAGGGTAATGATTAAAAATGTGACTGATGGCATGGAAACTAACCCCTATCCTTACACAGACCGAGGTTACAATAAAGGTGAGTTCTCCGAGGATTTTGGATTCAAGTTGGGTAACAGTCACAAAACAAGAACTTTTTCGGTTTTAGAGGGAGAAAATAAGTTTCTCTATGAAATTAAAGAAAATGACCAAGTTATAGAACAGGGTGCGCTTACGGCTGAAGTTTCTATACAAAACTTAGGTACTTTTCCCCGTCAGCAAATTTGTCAAGATCAGGTAGAATGTCGGGATACTTCTGATTGTCGCGATCGTAAAGGCAGAAAAAGAAGTTGCAGACAAGAGTGTTTTCCTGTTCAACAATGTCGCTGTCCCTAACTACTTTCTGTCCAAAAATTATTTTATTTAATTAAGGCCAGAAGACAAAGAGGAATAACAAACCAGAAACAAGATGAGTTATTACTCGTTACCAGGCACAGCCTAGGAACCAGTTAAGAAAATTAATTGAGTTTTTGTGGAACAGGCCGGAGTGCCTGTTCCACGAGAAATCAAGTAATGGGGTGAAAGTAAAATGCGGCTCCTAAGACGATGTATGTTGCTAAAAGCAGCACTCCTTCGAGCCAATTCGATCGCCCGTCAAGACTAATTAGATTAGCAATTGTCACGGCAATGGCAACTGCAACTACTTCAAACGGATTGAAGTTTAAATCCATCGGCTGATGAATCACTAACCCGATAATCACCAACACCGGCGCTACCAGCAAAGCAACTAGCAAACTCGAACCCATTGCGACAGAAACTGACAAATCCATATTGTTTTTCATCGCAACTCCCACCGCAGTTACATATTCGGCGGCGCCGCCAACAATCGGCAACAGAATTACCCCTGTAAACAGAGGCGTTAATCCCAATCCTTTGGTAGTTTCTTCGACAACACCAACGAAAATTTCTGATTCAAAAGCAACGGCAACAGTTGAGGCAACTAGCACCCCTATCCACAGCCACAAATTCGGTTTGTGCGTAGTAGATTCCTCTTTGGTATTTTGAAGATTTTCTGACTCTAGTTCTAGTAGGCCAACATCGTAAAGATAGCTGTGCGTTTTTAATGAAAATAGGAGAGTTAAAGCGTAAACTGCAATTAGGACGATCGCAGTTATTAAGGAAAGATTCTGAATGGCTGCGGGTTCGACTCCATTGGAGGTATAAATTACCATTGTCGGCAGCAGAATTGCAATCACTGCTAGAGTCATTGTGGAACCGTTCACCCGCGCGATAATCGGTTTAAATTCCTGTTCTTTGTAGCGTATGCCTCCTAGCAGCATGGAAAATCCCATGACTAAGAGCAAATTGCTGATAATTGTACCTGTTATGCTGGCTTTCACAATGTCAATTAAGCCGGCTTTCAGGGCAACTATGGCAATAATTAATTCTGTAGCATTGCCGAAGACTGCATTTAATAAGCCGCCTATGGAGGGGCCTGTGACGATCGCCACTTCTTCTGTTGCTGTGCTCAACCAAATAGCCAGAGGTATAATGCCTAAAGCGGATGTAATAAAAACTGCGAGGGAACCCCAGTGCAAATACTCAGCAGCGATGGAAATGGGGATAAAAATTAACAGCGCTATGGAAAGAATTTTTTTGATTGACATAGGAACTCGGATGGTGTATGGAAGGGTGAGGTCGAGTTGTCGGGGCGATCGTCAAGTTGATTTTACACTATTCAACTATTCTCTGGCTGTTCGGGTGGCGAGTGCGATCAATAAGTGGGAATTTTTAACCGCAACTGCACCCAGATCGAGGCAGATTGAATATAATAGAATTATATCGACATCGGTGAAAAGATATGTCTCAATCTGTAGTGCCAGTTGTTGAATCAAAGCAAATTGATACTTCACCCACCTTGACCTTTGAAGAATACCGATTTTATCAAACTGATTCCGATCTACAATATGAACTGTACAAAGGCAAATTAATTCCGATGCCAACCGCAACAGTTTTACATATCAAAATTTGCGAATACTTAGTTTACAAATTGCAGCGTTACCTAGCGGAACACAATCTTGACTTAGTAGCAAAAACAGGGCTGGGAGTAAGAACAGAAGAAGATATCTCTCGGATTCCTGATGTAGTTGTTTGCACTCAAAGTCTTTTGGAACAAGCTGCTGCTAGACCAGGTTCGGGTATCCTCGATTTTGAGGAAAAGCCCCTGTTAGTCATAGAAGTAGTGAGTCAAAATCGGCGTGCAGATTATGTGATTAAACGAGCTGAGTACGAACTAGCTAACGTACCTGAATATGTAATTGTTGACCCTACACCTAACAAGGAACTGGTGAGAGTTCTAGCCTTTCCTGAAGGTGAAGACATCTATACCCAGACAGATTTTGTGCCGGGGCAACAAATGGTGTCTGTAGTATTTCCAAATCTGACATTATCAGTGAATGAAATACTGTCTCCGCCATTAGTTGAAGGGTTGATTAAAGCAGAACAAGCTCGCTTCCAGGAACTTGAGCAGCAAGCTGCGGTGGATCGCCAACGGGCTGAAAGATTGGCGGTGAGGTTGCGAGAATTAGGAGTAGATCCCGATCGCATTTAGGATCTTCGATGACCCAGAATTCATGAGTTAATTATTATTAGTTATATCAAATCCGCGCTGCATCAGAATTATTCAGATATCTCTGATTTTCATCTGCGTGAATCCGCGTTCATCCATTGTCATCTGCGGTTGCAAAATTCTCTTTTTTTGACCGCAGATACAGGCAGATAAACACAGATTAACGCAGATGAGTTAGATATATCGATCGGGCTTGATACTGTGCAACTATTCAACCCAACGCACCCGAACAAAATGAGCTTCGCGTCCCCAGAAGTCGTGACTTACAGTAATATCAACCACACTCAAATTAAACGGAATAGCAGTTGTGACGTAACGCTGAGCCAGAGATCCCACATCAGGAGCTAACTGAGCCGCAGCCGCCGCCGCTGCACCCAAACCTAACAGTTGCAGAATGGGCCCGCGAGGTAGGGCTAAATTGATGCCGACAGCAAGTCCTGCCGTTAGCAGCATTGCCACCGACACATTTGTGCCACAGCGGGGATGTACAGCTAAATCCCACTCTCCGCTGGCAATCCGCTGCAAAGCCTCGCGCACTGCCTGACGCAACTGTGCAATGTTAACGTGGCCATAAAGATAAAACCCTTGGTCTGTGGACATCCCGCCCAATAACTCATTATCGGTTCTTGCTGTCGTCGCACCAAACGATTGGCCCAGTACCCAAACGGTAGCGTGTTCCAAAGCATGAACTTGGCGCAAAGTCAAGACTTCCTTCAAACCGGGCAGAAAATTGAGTTGTCGCAACAAATCAGCATCTTGAGTCCGCTGCGGGGCAAAGTCGAAGGGAAACTGGCCGGTGCGGCCGGAAGCAGAAGCAGTAGTTGTCATATCAAAACGCCTCCATTAACTCCATTAAGTGGATATTTAACATTAGCAATTCGGTTGAGAAAAAGCAGGTCCTAAGTTATCAATAGTTTTGACTTTAACACCTAGCAATGGCAGGTTTTGTGCAAAAAATATTAGCCCTCAACCTGCCCTTACTAACCGATCGCACTTATTCCCAGTTTATTGCTCTACCCGCTGGCCCTCACGGAATACTCCCGGAATTCGCCGGCCTCTGGTATCGATAATTGTGCCTTTGCCGTGAGGCAATCCCTTTCGTAACTCTCCCTGATAGCGGATACCGTTGGAGAACGAACAGTTACCCCTGCCATCAAGTTCTTGAGTATAGAACTGTCCCGAACACCGACTGCCGTCAGCCCGGGTGAACGCTCCCGTACCTAAAGGCTTGCCCCCTAAAAATTGACCCACAAAGCGATCGCCATTAGCAAAAATGAATTGCCCTTGTCCAGTGGGCACGCCTACTTTTTGATCGAGAGAAAACGACCCTATATAGCGATCGCCATTAGTAAAAATAGCTGTCCCGGAACTAACTTTGCCATCTCGGAATATGCCCTCCACGCGGGCGTCGTCCTTAAATATAAATTGTCCTCGACCATTTGGTTTGCCCAGACGGAACTGCCCCTCATAGCGATCGCCGTTGGAATATATGTATACCCCAGTGCCACTGGGCAAACCGTTCACAAACTGTCCGATGTAGCTATCACCACTGTCATAATCGCACCTAACTCTACCTGTAGCGATAGCTGGCACGCAGCGACCGGTTTTAGCTTCTGTTCCTTGCGCCATTGAGGGCAAGGGATAAGTCGCGTAACTACCAATTCCCGACACTGATGCAACTAATAAAGCGATTCCACTGATCCAAGAACGGGAAATCATCAATCAACTTTCTCCTATGCGCTGTTAGATATTATCTTCTTCTGCCCTTTGTCTTTTGTCCCATTTGTTGTCAAAAGTTGGCTGAAAACCTCAATCATTTATCCTTTACGAAACTCCGGGCTTGCCGTTGCGAAATACCCCCGGAAAGCGCCTACCTCTAGCATCGATCATCGTTCCGACACCGTGGGGTACTCCCTTTCGCAGTTCTCCTACATAGCGGGTACCGTTCGGGAAAGTGCAGGTGACACTAGCGTCAAGTTCTTGATTGAAAAATCTGCCGGAACAGCGAGTGCCGTCTACCCGCACCAATACCCCAGGGCCAAAGGGCGAACCTGCAAAGAATTGTCCTTCATAGCGATCGCCATTGGTATAAAAAAACTGACCCCGCCCTGATGGTTGACTGCTAATGGCATCAGTCTGAACGTTCCTGACGACTGCGAAGTTTCCGACATAGCGCTCGCCGTTAGGGAACACGACCGTCCCAGATCTCATTGTGCCGTCTTGGAACACACCTGTGTAGCGGGCATCATCTTTAAAAATGAAAGTCCCTCTACCATTTGGCACTCCATTCCGAAAATTTCCTTCGTAGCGATCCCCATTAGCGTACACGTAGACTCCAGTGCCGTCGGGCAGGCCGTTGACGAAGTTTCCCTCGTAGTTATCGCCTCCCTCGTAATTGCATTTCACTCTCCCCGTCGGAGGGTTTCCTTGGCAGAAGGGAGAGCGTTTTCCTTCTTCGGGTTTTGGATCAGGTGTTGCTTGAGCCATTGATGGCTGGGGATTCAAGAGATTAGTGGCGCTGCCGATACAAGAAGCAACTAATATCACCATCCCTACTTTTTGAATTGAACCGAGCATGATCGATCTCCTTTAACTTTAATTACTAATAGAGATTTTCTAGAAGCTAATACTCGCTGAAAAGTCCTCTATTTTTTAATCCCTTTACTAATTTTACCTTCAGGTTCGAGATCTGCCCTAAATGCAAAAAGGCAAAAACTCTAAGTTTTGCCTTTAGCATTTTTCCTGCTTTACTGTCAATTTTCAGCGTCGCGCTGAGCTATTCGGATTTGGGAGACGGCTAATAACTGCATTGGCCGGTTGTGGTAGGGGACTTGCGGGTTTTTCGCCAACACCTTTGGCTACCTCAACGCCGTTTTCCTCCAGAATCACGATCGGATCGGCTCCTTGCTTGAGATCGACCCGCTTCACCAACACTTGCCCGTTAGACAGCCGCTGCCCGACTTTGACATATCGGCTGGTGGGTTCATTCGGTACTTTGACAATCACTTGCGTCTCGTTCCCGACTTTTACCACCCCGCTGACTTCAGTGCCTGTAGCGATGTCAGTAGAAGGCGGTGGCGGAACTACTGGGATGACGGGAGGAGGCGGCGGATTTGGGTCTACCCACTGGGGCGGGCGTTGGTCTACTGGCAGTTCCGGCAGATCCGGCACTCCTATAGGTCTCGCTGCTATTGGCTGGGGCGGGCGCGGGGGTGCTGGAGGACGGGGAGTCGGCCGATTCCGCGCATCTTGGGGTCTAACTGCTATTGGCCCAGTTCCAGGACGACCGGTGCCTGGACCTCTTGCTACCCTGGCATTGGGGTCTCTCCATTGGGGCGGGCGCTTGTCAACTGGCAGTTCCGGCAGATCCGGGACTCCTATGGGTCTCGCTGCAATGGGTTCGAGTCCAGGCGGGGAGGTACGAGTACGACCTAACTGAGGAGCATTTAGCCCCGGAACAAGGGGCGGCGAGCCAATTTGTCCCCCGGTGCCTCCGGGTAAGGAACCATTTCTGCCACCGCCACCTAACCGAGGAGCAGTTAGCCCTGGAACAAGGGGCGGCGAGCCAATTTGCCCCCCATCACCTCCGGGAAGTAAAGAGCCTCGCCCTCGACCTGGTACTTGCTGAGTGCCCGCTCGACCGCCGGGTGGGCTGGTGAGAGCAACCGTCTGACCGGGCCTGTTAATTGGGGGGGGAGCCAATAACTCGGGAAGTTCGGGTAGCACGGCAACTTGTCGCTGTGGAAGTTTGGGGAGTTCTGAGGTAGTCCCACCCGCTCCGTTGGCTCCTGCAGGGATTTGTAATACGATCGGCGGCAGCGGCCCAAAGGGGTCTAACTGAGAAGGATTGGCTGTCACAGGGCCTTGGGGCACCGGCTGAAGCGGAAGCGTTGGATTCCTGTCCTTTTTGTCGCCGATATTTGTTTGAGCCTGTCTGGCTCGTTCGTCTGGGTTGGTCGATCGAATTAACCCAGGAGGCTGGGCGGCTACTATTGGGGACGGGAAAGCCTGAGCTGGTGGGGTGGGGCTGGCAGTGGCTGCCGGAGATGGAGAGGCTGCACTGGGGCTGGGGCTGGGGCTGACTATGTTGTTGGCCTCGTCGCCACCGCATCCTCCGATCGAGAAAGCTAGTAGTCCTATAGTCGCAAAATATAAAAGTTTGTGCATTGCCGATCGCCCCCAAATCCTTAATTTCAAGATTTCCAACAAGGCTCTGCAATTACAGCCTGTTGCCGTTTATAAGTTTATCTGTGTTTCGATGTTATGCGATCGCTTAAAAATTGCCAAGTTTTCTTCATGATCTGATCAGGCTCTTCGGGCGCTGGGTTTTCTGGAGCAAGTTAGGATATCAATGGCGGTCGTTGTTCGACATATTTAATTAATTAAGGTATTTAGATTAATGGCAAAAGTGATTCTCAAGCGGATTTGGCGATCGGGCTTGGTTTTTGCGACTGTTTTGGTGGGTGTGGGCTCGGTGGGGGGCGGCGAGGTGTATTCTCATTCACATCAGCCAGAAACCCAGGTGATGACATTGGTTCCCGATGTGAGTTCCCAGCAGCACGCGCGGCGGAGCTATCCCGTTCCCCGCAGGGGTTCCCGAAGGGTAGGGAATCGCACTATAACGGGATCGGGATTCACAACTGGCAAATTGTACTCTCAGTTTTGGAACCCATCCAATCCTGGTGCCAAAACGCCTGCAAATCAACGGGCGAAGCCACCGGGGAATCCACAGGTATTTCAAGCTAAAATCAAGCGTCGCGCAGGCGGGACGCCGGTGATTGATGTGGTATTTAACGGCAACAAGACTTTTGAGATGATTCTCGATACCGGGGCGAGCGGCACTTTGATTTCTCAGCGGATGGCTACTGCACTGGGAGTAAGGCCGGTGCGTACCGTGAGAGCGGGGATCGCTGACGGTAGCGTTGTCGAGTTCCCGATCGGTCTGGTGCGATCGATTCGGGTTGGGGGTGCTGTGATCCAAAATGTCGAAGTGGCGATCGCCAAACAAATGCCAATAGGTCTGCTCGGTCACGATTTCTTTGGCAATTACGATATCAAAATTAAAAAAGATGTTGTAGAATTTTATGTCCGCTGAAAGTGAGCCGAGTCGGAAACCGATTTTTGCTCAACTCGTTTAACGTTATTCCCAGCCAAGTCAAATCTGTTTAATCTATTCCTTTAGGCAGTGGTAAAAGTCCGCCATCTGTGGTACTCTCCTTAGTGTTTAAATAGCAACCTACCGTTGAACAATTCGTGAAAATGCGGTGGCAAAAGCAGGGTCGCTGTTGGTGAGATCGGTAACAGCCTCGGACTGTGCATTCACAGTACAGGGCAAGGCAATCAATTAAACAATTCCCAAAGCAGGTCGAGATTAGTTCCCAAAATACTGTGGCTAAGGGAATTTTGGTGGGCTGTGTTCAGCCGGAGCCGAGAAAATATGTAAACTGATTAGCGGCAGATGTCCCGCAAAATCGGCAATCATGACGATCGAGAAATTAATTATTGTAAATAAGGTATTCGCATGGCACAAGCGTCTGTATCTCCTGTAGTGCTGATTATTCTAGACGGCTGGGGTTATCGTGAAGAAAAAGACGGAAATGCGATCGCCGCTGCAAAAACACCCGTGATGGACAGTCTCTGGGCCGCTTATCCCAGAACTCTGATTAAAACAGCGGGCCGGGCGGTAGGGCTGCCAGACGGGCAAATGGGTAACTCAGAGGTTGGTCACTTGAATCTGGGCGCGGGCCGCGTGGTTCCTCAAGAGTTGGTGCGGATCTCGGATGCAGTGGAAGATGGTTCTTTGCTCAACAACCGCGCGCTGGTTGAGCTTTGCGAAAAAGTCTGCGCCACGGGCGGCAAGTTGCACCTGACTGGTCTTTGTTCTGAAGGTGGGGTTCATTCCCATCTCAGTCATATTAAGGGTTTGCTGCTATTAGCAAAGGCACAGGGAATTTCTGAGGTTTGCATTCACGCGATTACAGACGGTCGTGATACTACTCCGAAAGAGGGTGTCGAAGCTTTAGGCAAGATTGAAAGTTATATCGCAGAGGTCGGGGTGGGTCGGATTGCGACCATTAGCGGCCGCTACTACGCGATGGACAGGGACAAGCGCTGGGATCGGGTGCAACGCGCTTACGAGATGATGACGACTGAGGGTGCGCCTGACGGTCGATCGGCTGTGGATGTGTTGCAGGCCTCTTATGCTGAAGGAGTGACCGACGAGTTTGCAGTTCCGACTCGAATTGCGCGGGGAGCCGTGGCATCCGGCGATGGGATGATTTTCTTCAATTTTCGCCCGGACAGGGCTAGAGAATTGACTCAGGCTTTTGTGGCGCCGGATTTTAAGGGGTTTGAACGGCAGTTAATTGATTCCCTGGCGTTTGCGACTTTTACTCAGTACGACCCCAAACTCTCGGTAATGGTGGCTTTTGAACCGCAGAATTTGAACAATATTCTGGGCGAGGTGATTTCTAAGCACGGTTTGCAGCAGTTGCGGACGGCGGAAACTGAAAAGTACGCTCATGTGACTTATTTTTTTAATGGGGGTCTGGAAGAGCCTTTTATTGGGGAACACCGCGAGTTGGTGCAGAGTCCGATGGTGGGGACTTACGATGAGGCGCCCCAGATGTCGGCGGACTTGGTGACGGATGGGGTGGTGACGGCTTTGGAAAGAGGCATCTATTCGTTTATGGTGATTAACTATGCTAACCCGGATATGGTTGGTCATACGGGGATGATGGATGCGACGATAATTGCGATCGAAACTGTGGATAAATGTTTGGGGCGGCTGTTGAGCGCCATTAGTAAAGCTGGAGGTACGGCAATTATTATTGCTGACCACGGAAATGCTGAGCAGATGTTTGACGACGACGGGAATCCCTGGACGGCTCACACTACTAACCCGGTGCCGTTTATTCTGGTAGAAGGCGAAGGTCGGAAGATTCCGGGTCACGGAACGGATGTTCCTCTGAGGGCGGATGGTTGTTTGGCGGATATTGCGCCGACGATTCTGGAGCTGTTGAGGTTGCCTCAGCCCTCGGAGATGACGGGACGTTCTATGATTCGATCGGCTGAGTTTGAAGTTCGCGCCAATCGCACTCCTGTGCGAGTCCGATTGTAGTAGGGACGCAGCAGCAGTAGGGACAAAGGCTTTCGCCCTTCTTCGTGTCAATTTAACGTCAAACCCAGTCACAGAATTGCTGTTTGACTATTAAGCCTAGATCCCCCCTAGCCCCCCTTAAGAAGGGGGGAACCGGAAATGGATCGAAGTCCCCCTTTTTAAGGGGGATTTAGGGGGATCGGGACTCAGGTAAAAACGAGATTTATCAAGGCTTTCAGGCTTAAGTTGACACGCCTTGGGCTCTTGGAGTGTCTCTGCATAAATTGTGTGCGATCGACCAAATTTGATATGATAATAAATTACCGATTACTAATTACCAATTACTCCAGATTATGAATATTGTTTCTGTGTTACAAGTTATCTGGTCTTTGTCTGCTTTAGGACTTGTGATTTTTGTGTTGCTGCACAGTCCTAAAGGCGATGGCATTGGAGGGATTGGCGGACAAGCTCAATTGTTTACCAGCGCCAAAAGTGCAGAAACAAGTCTGAACCGGATTACTTGGGGTCTGTCTATTGTTTTTATGGGTTTGACTGTGATTTTGAGTGCTGGTTGGTTGACGCCTAAGTTATAAGATTTGGATTTTTAACCGCAGATGAACGCAGATAGACGCAGATAATCTCAAGTTCATCTGCGTTTATTTGTGTCTATCTGCGGTTGCAAAATGCGGTTGTGGAAAGTTACGGTAAAATCTCGATTGCTGGCTGGTTTGGGATTGGCTTTATGTTGTTTTAGCCTGATAATTTTTAGTCAGGTTAATACTCCGGCGGCGAGTCTTTCTCCTCTCCCGAATAGTTTGCCGCATCCACAGGTTCACCCTTTGCCGCCAATGCTAGCGAATTGGCAAGATTCCACGGATAGCGGTGATTATTTTGACCAGGTTAAGCCACCGAATTTCGGTCATTTGCTATGGTCTAAGTTTCCGATTCAGGTTTATGTTGAGCGTCCAGTTGATGCTAATAAGTCTGAAGAATGGGTGGCGGCTGTGTTGGATGTGGTGCGGGAATGGGGGGTTTATTTACCCTTGGAAGTGGTGGATAGTTCGGAGGTGGCTGATATTAGGATCTTACGTCGGGCTCCGCCTTTGCGTCAAGGGGTTTTACGATCGCGTTCTGGAGAGGCTACCTATGAATTGTATGCCCGTCGGGATGGGGATAAAACAGTGTTATCTCATCGGTTTTCGGTTTATTTGAATCCGAATCAAGTGGGTAAGTATGTTCGGGCGACGGCGCGGCACGAGTTGGGTCACGCTTTGGGAATTTGGGGTCACAGTTTGATGGAAACTGATGTGCTTTATTTTTCTCAAGTGAGAAATCCTCCGCCTATTTCTGCGAGGGATGTCAACACTTTGAAGCGCGTTTATGAACAGCCGACTCGGTTGGGGTGGTAATATTAGTTTTGATATGTAAAATCGTGTCAGTAAAAAGATGAAAGATGAAGCTTTTGGCATTGTACCAGTTTTTGCGACTGAAACTGATAGTTTGTTTTTGTTAATTCAACATCAAGCCGGACATTGGGCGTTTCCAAAAGGTCACGCGAATCAGGGAGAATCGGCGCTAGAAACGGCGAAGCGAGAGTTTGAGGAGGAAACTGGCATCCGCGATTGTGAAGTGCTTGAGGAGCCTAGTTTTGTGGAACGTTATTCCTTTGTTAAGGAAGGGAAGCCTAGTTCTGTGGAACATTATTCCTCTGCAAAGGAAGGAGAATCAATTGAAAAGACTGTTACTTACTTTTTGGCTTTTGTAAATTCAATGGAAGTTCAGTTGCAAGTAGAGGAAGTTCAAAATTCGGCCTGGAGTTCCTTTGAGGATGCAGTTAAGCTGATTACTTTTGATGGGAATCGGCAAATTTTAAGGGAAGTCAAAGCATTTTTGGACGCGAGGAAGGAGTGTTAATCAGTCTTGGATACACACACTTGTTTATGTAGGATGTTCATTGTTCACTTTACGCTATAAGTGGCCTGTTAAAGCACTTTTTGCGTCCGCGAATGTTAATATCTAGTCCGGTTATACGATCGCAATTAAGTTTGTAGTAAGGACTTTAGTGCTTAGTGACTGCAAGCTTTAAGAGAGAGCTCGATTCCTTACTACAAACGAATTATTTGGTTAGATACCCAACTTCTTCAATAAGTCGGGTATCTAGGTATTTGGTGTGATTATTTGTTGATTTTCTGAGCTTCGGCGTGGTGTTGCAAGCGAGAGAAAACGTTGTAGGCGTCGGGGCCGGGAGTATTGTGTTCCTGAGCGCCGTCGATGGGGCCGTCAATGGCTTTCCAAGCAGGAATTCCGCCTTTTAGTTCGGCTACTTTTCTAAAGCCTGCTGCGCGGAGAAGATTGGCGGCTTCGGCGGTTTGTTGGTCGTTTTCGCCGTAGATGTAGATATCGCGGATGGGTTCTAAACTCGATTGTGCTCGTGCGACTAATTCGTCCATTGGCATCATTACGGCGCCGGTAATGTGGCTTTTTGTGAAGCTTTCAAAATCGCGGGCGTCGATGATTGTGAGTCCGGGTTCGCCCCAATCTAAACGGGCTTTGAGGTCGTGACTAGATGCTTGAGCTTTTAAACCGGGAGGGGTCGGAGTAACGTCGGGAAGTTTTTCTTTGATGTTGGAAATTTGGTCGGGAATAGTTTTCATGGGTAAAGTGTTGTTCAATGTTTTGATTGCCATTGCAATGTAACAAGATGTTTAGGTTGAATTCGTCTTTCTAAAGACTGAATCCGGCATTGAACTAAAGTCGCAGTTAAGCTGGTTTGCTGGTTGTTAGCTGCGGTTGGGATCGCTACATTTGTTGAGGTTGCTAGGAGGTAGCGGGCTGTGCTTCAGATGGTTTCTATCTTATTTGTGGCGGAGAATTGGAGGTGCGATCGCTCATTCGATCCGATATTTTATCAAATAATCAGATTTTAGTCAATGCCTATTATTTTTAAATGAAATTTGCATAAGTTGTGCGTAGCCTCGCGCGGATTTTGGCGGAAAAGTTTAAATGTTTGCCAGCAAGGTTTCTGGTAAACTTTAAAAGTAAAAACAAGTATTTAAAGGTATAGATATGTCTGAGAAAGATGAAATTGCGGTGTCTAAGACTTTGACACCCGAAGAGCAAGCGGTGTGGGATGCGAAGGCGAAAGTTCGGGTACTGCTGAATTTGTGGGATTTGAGCGGCGGGAAGATGAAGGTGAAAAAGGGGGAGTTGACTAAGCGGATTGTTCGCACTAATGAGACGAGTCAGAGATATCTGGAAGTGCTGGGCGAGTTGCAGGCGACTGGGGCGATCGAGTATTCGCTGGTAAATCGGGTGACGCTGGTGGAATTGAGCGCGAAGGGGAAAGAAGTTTTAGCGGAAGGCTTGAAAAGTAAGGATTCTCTGTTTGAGTTTGATGGTTCTCAAATTGGTACTCGGCTGGGAAATTCTTTGTTGAAGTGGATTCGGCATCAGGATGGTGCGGCGAGTGTTGCGGTTGAGAAAAAGAAGGGGGATGTAGGGACGATCGCATCCTATGACGATTTTAAGGCTGTGGCGCTCGATGTGTATGACAGGTTGAACCGGGATTATAACTTAGACGATTTAGTGCCGATTTATCGGATGCGTCGGGCGATCGGGGAAAGGGTAGGGCGATCGGAGTTCAATGAGTGGCTACTGAAAATGCAGGCTCAAGATATTTTTCAGCTAATGTCTGGAGAAATGCCAGACATCACTGCAGACAAACGCGAGGACTCAATCACCATTTCTGGCGTTGGATTTCGTAACTACGCCAAGCGCTTGAACGCCTAAAATTACCCTGAATCTTTTTGTAGTTTGTTACCTCACACCCAATCATTATGGAAAATTCAGCCGCATCTCCCATAGAATCCCTCAAAGCTGCCATCCAAAGTCACAATCCATTTAGCAAAACTGGCATTGTCAAAGAGCAGGATATTTGGGGAAAAGGATTCCCCGATGTTCCCACTCTCAACAAACACGCTTCTGATGCAGTTTTTCAGGCCGTTGAGCTGGTGCGAACCAGTCAATCCAGTCAAGATAAAGTTAGTTCCCTTGCCCTAACTGCTCCGCAAGGAGTCGGTAAAAGCCATGTTCTCGCTCGCATTCGCTATCGACTAGAACGAGATGGTGGCGCTTTGTTTGTCTATGCAAGCGTCAATAATTACACCGACTTAAACTTGATTAAGTACCAATTTCAGCAAACCTTAGCAAATAGTTTGAGTCACCCAGTTAATCAAGGGGTGATGCAGTGGCAGGAAGTAGCTGCCGCAATGGCAAATCAAGGCTTGAAAGCTATAAATGCTGATGCTCCAAACCTTTCACCCGCCAATTTTCTTGACCGATTTGATAAAGTATGTGCTAGTTGGGCGGCTAAAAATAGGAGTTTTATGAACACTATGAGTCAAAAAGTTTGCCAAACAAAGCCTAATGCTGATCCTTATATTATTCGTGCTGTTTTGTGGACGCTTTCAAAAATTCAGTCAGCCTTTGCAATCAAATGGTTGTCAGGTGAGGAACTAGATAAGTCTAAGGCTGAGGAACTGGGATTGCCAGCAAATTCTGGTAAAACCAATCAAGATAGAGAAGCTGAAGCTCTTAATACAGTTCAGCAAATAGTGAATTTGGTGAGTTGCTACAACCCAGTCATCATTTGTTTTGATGAAATAGATGTCAAAAACAACTCTACTGATGATGGCTTGCCAACAGAAATGGTAATTGCTGATTTAGTTAAACGCCTCCACGATACTCTCAATCAATCGGAACTCGGTCAAGGAGTTGTCATTCTCACAGTAATGCTGCCCAATACTTGGACACATAAAATCAAGCTGATGTCGGGCGGTACACCAGCTCGACTATCAACATATACAAAAGGAAAGCCAATTGAATTAAACTTTCTTGATGGCAATTCAATGATAGAGATAGTAACTTTGTGGCTGAAAGATTTCTATGAATTCAGGGATTTAAAGCCTCACAATCAGCTATATCCTTTTGAAGAGAATCAACTCAAAGAATACGGCACAAATAAGCCAGCGGTACGGGAAGCTTTGACATGGTGTGAAGAGAATTTTAAAGTTTCTAGACCTGCTCTTCCAGAAGATCCTTTTGAGCGATTTGAACTTGCTCTCATGGAACTTGAATCAGGTCTCGTAGACTATATGGAGAATAACTCCCTAATTGCTAAAGCTCTTTGCTTTGGTTTTGAAACGTTGAAAGGTCAGACAATCGAAGGAGTGTTGATTGAAGAGGTTACTACTGAAATCAAGCCAAAAGCCAAAAATAATGATTGTATTAACTTCAAAGTTATTGGCACAGAAAATGGAAAAGTGGTCAAAATTGGCATTGCAGTAATCCAGTCTTCTCAAAATGAATTAGTTGCAGGATTGAGGCGCTTAATAGATTACGAAAGATTTGACTTAACTCGCGGTTGTTTAGTCCGTTCTCAAGCCAAAATCGAAACAATAAAGAAGACTGCTCAAGCATACAAGTTACTTGAACAACTTGTCTCACCTCAAGAAAGAGGTGGTGAAATCGCAGATTTAATAGAAGAGCAAATAAAACCTTTAATCGCTGTTTATTCTGTTTGTAAAAAGTGCAGAGACTATAATTTAACGGAAAATCAAGTTTTTGATTTCATCTCTCAGAAGCAGCTAACTTTTGACAATCCTTTACTGCGAGAGATATTGAGCGATCCATCTGGTATCATGCCTGTTGTTGATGATGAAGATGAACGTCAACTTTTAGAAGACCTTCTTAATCCGCCGACTATTGACAATACAGATGAATCGGATGATTTGAGTGATTTATTTAGTTGATCATGAGTATATCTGTTTCGATGTACAATGCTCTGCGTCTACCTGCTGCTGATGTTGAGGCGTTAATTTTAGGGCGATTAATTGTGGCTATGCCCCGGAAATTCATTAATCCGGGGCAGAAGTTTGCTTTGTACCCCGCCAATATCTCGATTAATTTGCTACCCCACGAGCAACATTATCGCTCAAGTTTTTTGCCCGTCGCTAAAAACGCACTTGCTCAGTTAAATTCTGAAACGGTTTTGATAAAAGCTTGGGCTAAATGCGAATTATGCCAAATGCTGAATGATCCAGAATCATTAGAGGCTTTGTCGCAGTTAACAGTCTGGACAACAGAGGCATTACAGCAAACTCTCCTAGAAAAACCTTATATTTTTCTAGCTTATCTTCGCGTCTATCTGCTACCTCAGCCACTGGAAATGCCAGTGCATCCCAGCGGCAATTTTGTATCTTTGCCAAAGTCTCTAAACGTTACTGATGCAACGCCAGTGTTGAGTGAGTCTATCTTTGCCAAACGCCGTCAAAAGCTGGAAAAATTAGAGCCTCCTGAACATCCAGAATGGGAAGATTTGCAAAGTGCATTAGTGCATTTATCCACTACCAACCCAAAAGCCAAACAACTAGACGCAGAAATCAAAATATTTCTCGGTTGGAGTAGCGATAAGCCTGTAAAACCAATCAAACCGGATTTAGCTTGGATAAATACCATAGCAACTTTGGGAAATCGCACCAAAGAACTAGATACAAACAAAAGCAACTATCAAGCAGGAACAGACTTTGAAATTGTAGTGCGCGATAGCCTTGAGTTTTTGGGATTTACCATAGATTATGCTCACAAAGGTGGTGCTGGCGGCTTAGATTTATTATGCTCCAAACCTTACCCCTTAGTTGGCGAGTGCAAAGCCGGTAAAAAAATCCCTAATGATACAGCAGTTCAATTGCTGAATTTAGGAACGCTACGCCTCAAAGATCAAGAAACCCTCGCCAAAGCAACTAAGTTGATTATTGGCCCTGGCGTTCCAACTACTCAACTTATGGATGCAGCCAAAGTACACGGTATGGCAATTATGAACCCTGAAACGCTTGAGAAATTGGTTAAACTTCAAAGCAACTATCCTAACTCGGTGGACTTATTTAAACTGAAAGAATACTTAAAACCGGGACAATCTGATGATGAAGTTGCTAAATATATTGAGCAAGTTGAACAAGAAATTAAAGTGCGATCAGATGTTCTGCATAGTTTGAAAAAGTATCAGGAAAAGAGTGGTTTTGAACGAGCAAGTGTCGAGGCTGTTAGTGGTGCTTATTCAATGTCTAATGCACTTAGACCGTTATCACCCAAAGACTTGCACGAAATTCTCGTTGAGCTTTCCTCTCCTTTGACAAATTATGTGGGGCGAATTAAAGGAGAAAATTGGCAAAGCGATCGCTTTTATTTCCTGCGCGACTTGCCGCTAGATGATTAAGATACGTCAAGGGCGATTCCCTGCGGGATAAATTCGCTTCACGTACTTCATCCAATTTCCTACACAGCATCAGGATCTACGCCCAACTCCCGCAACCTCGCCGCCAACCTTTCAGCTTTCTGCAATTGAGCTTGTTCGGCCTTAATTAACCCTTCCACCAATGGCGGATCTAAAATTTCATTGACTGATAATCTCAGATTGGGAAATACTACAGATTCCATTTCATCACCCGGCAAGAAATCTGTATACGTGTAACCATCTTCACCTTCAATCAATGCAAAAAGCCGGATTTTTTGCTTGCCAGTTTTAGGGTCAACAATGCAATATTCTGGCACATTCGCTAATTCGTACTCTCCGCGTTTAATCACGTAATCTTCGCGGCGATTTTCGCTGACTACTTCTACCACTAACAGCGGCTTTTCATCAAATTCGAGGATACCTGCACCTGGTCTAGCAGCAGCTTGTTCCAAAAGACTTTGAGTGCAGACAACTACATCGGGAATCCGAGATTTATCTTCATCTGTTCTCACTCCCAAACCAGTTTTTACTACTAAGTCGAGATTGTGTTCAGCTAGGTAACGCTGCAATTGGTAAACTAAATATTCGCAAATTTTGATGTGTAAAATTGTGGCTGTTGGCATCGGGATTAATTTGCCTTTGTACAGTTCATATTTTACATCAGATTCTCCTTGATAAAATCGGTATTCTTCAAAAGTTAAGGTCAGCGAAGTATCGAGCTGTTTTTCTTCGATTGCTGGCACAATAGATTGAGACATATATTTTTACCTATCTCGATAGTTTTCTATTATACTCAATTTTGATTTTAAGAGTATAGGCTTCGGTTCGGCAAAGATTGCCATTCTTGACTCCACGACTTGCCGCTATAGCAATCCTTGCAGGAGTCGTAAATTTTTGACCCCACCCCAACCCTCCCTTTATCAAGGGGAAGGAGTAAGAAATTCACAAATGATTTAGGATGGCTATAGATGATTGAGATACGTCAAGGGCGATTCCCTGCGGGATATCTTCGCTTCACGTAGTTCATTCAATTTCCTACACAGCATCAGGATCTATGCCCAGTTCCCGCAACCTCGCCGCCAATCTTTCAGCGCGTTGTTCGACTGTTTGTAGTTGCTGCAATTGAGCTTGTTCTGCCTTAATTAACCCTTCTACCAATGGCGGATCTAAAATTTCATTGACTGATAATCTCATATTGGGAAATACTACAGATATTATTTCCTCACCCGGCAAGTAATCTACCTGTGTATAAACGTCATCACCTTCGGGAAATGCCATAACTCGCACCCGCTGTCTGTTTTGTGTCGGATCAACAATCACATATTCCGGCACGTTAGCCTGTTCGTATTCTGTTCGTTTAAGTACATAATCAGCTCGCCGATCTTGGCTCACTACTTCTACTACAAATAAAGGTGTTTCGCTCAAGTCTAAGATGCCAGAACCGGGTCTGGCAAGAACTTGTTGCCACAAACTTTCTGTGCAAACAACTACATCGGGAATGCGGGATGTAGCATCTTCTGTTCTGACTCCCACAGAAGTTTTTACGACTAAATCCAGATTATATTCAGCTAGGTAACGCTGCAATTTGTAAACCCAAAATTCGCAGATGCTTGTATGTAATGCGCTAGCCGTTGCCATCGGTATTAATTTGCCTTTGTACAATTCATATTGTACATCGTCATTGCTTTGATAAACTCTGTACTCTTCAAAAGTTAATGTCGGCGAAGTATCGATCTGTTTGTCTTCGACTGCTGGCACAATAGATTGAGACATATATTTTTACCTATCTCTATAGTTTGCTATTATACTAAATTTGAATTTTAACACTCAAGGCATTGAGTAAGAAAAGATCGATCGCCCTTATTGACAATCAAGCAATTTGATCCGGTTAAATATTTAGTTCAGTTCACCATTTGGGCGATCGCCTCAACAAGGCTGTAGCTGCCTCACTATCGAGAGGTTTAGAGAAAAAGTACCCTTGACCGTACTCGCAGCCGATCGCCCGCATTTGAGCCAATTGGACAGCGGTTTCGACACCTTCTGCCACTACCTCCATCCCCAAACTGCGGGCCAGCATGACGATCGCCCGCACGATTTCCAAATTTTCGCCCATTTCCCCAATGCGACTGACAAAAGAGCGATCGACCTTCAAAATATTAATCGGGAACTTGTGCAAATAACTCAGAGACGAATAACCAGTACCGAAATCATCAATACACAGCCCGATCCCCAAGTCTCTCAACTGCGAAAGCATCGCCGCCGCCGCTTCCCCATCTTCCATCACCACAGTCTCAGTAATCTCCAACTTCAAACAGCGAGCATCAACACCCGTTTCCTGCAAAACTTGCTTAATTTGCTCGATCGATTCCGGTTCCGCAAACTGTCTCCCCGAAAGATTTACTGCTACAGTCAGCGGCGAATTTCCCACAGGTAAATTCAAACTCTGCCACTTAATAATTTGGCGACAGCTTTCGTTCAAAACCCACAAACCCAAAGGCGTAATTAACCCTGTTTCCTCCGCCATCGCAATAAATTCCATCGGGGAAACTAAACCCCTTTCCGGGTGCAGCCAGCGCACCAGCGCCTCAAATCCGATAACTGATCCGCTTTTTAAACAAACGATCGGCTGATAATAAACAGTAAAAGGACATTCCAATTTATAAGGAGCCAATGGCGATTTCGGACGATCCAACTTCCGCTCTATTTCGCTCATCGGTGAGTTTTCCTCCACCGCCACACATCCGAAATCCACTATCGAATATTTCAAATTTAGTTCTTCAACCGACTCCCGCAAATCGTGTTCCAAGTGCATCAAAGCCACAGCCCGAGTGTGCATCGCACTGGTAAAAACTTCGTAGCGAGCTTTACCCAGAGCTTTTGCCCGGTACATCGCAATATCAGCATCGCGCAAAATATCTCCCGGCCACTGATATTTGTTGGTACTTAAAGCAATGCCGATGCTAGCAGTAATTAAAACTTTATTACCTTCCAAATAAAGCGGTCGTTCGATCGTTTTGAGAATTTCCTTTGCTTGGGCGATCGCCTCATCAACACCGTGAATTTCTTCCAGCAAAATTACAAACTCATCTCCCCCCAGACGAGCCACCGTATCGCCTGGCCGCAAACAAGTCAAGAGACGGCGAGCCACAGCCACCAACAGCCGATCGCCCGTGCGGTGTCCCTGACTGTCATTAATCACCTTAAACCTGTCCAAATCCAGAAACAGCACCGCAAACTGCTCGCTCGGATGCCGTTGGGCGCGGGCAAAAGCTTGTCCCAACCTGTCAGTCAACAAAGCACGGTTCGGCAACTCTGTCAGCGCATCGTGTAAAGCATCGTGCAACAGTTGTTCTTCAGCCATCTTGCGCTCAGTCACGTCGTGACAGTTGACCACAATTCCCCGCACCGAAGGTTCGTTGAGCAAATTCGTCGCCACCGCTTCCAACACGCACCAGGAACCGTCCTTGTGCTGCACTCGGTATTCCGCCATTCCCAGGCTAACTCTCGGCGTTTGCATGACACCTTTGAACACTTGATCCACTATCAGCAATTCGTCAGGGTGAATCAAGTCAAATATAGATCTGCCGAGGATTTCCGCCGTCGGGTAGCCCAAAATCCGCTCTAGGGAAGGAGATACATAGCGGCAAAAGCCTTTCTCGTCGAGAATCACAATAATGTCTCTAGCATTTTCAATCAGCGATCGAAAGCGCTTCTCGCTTTGCCGCAGCTCTTGTTCCGTGCGCTTTTGGTCGGTAATATCGGTATTCATGTAAATCAGACCGACAATTTTCCCTGTGCGGTCTTTAATAGCATCGGCCCGCAGCAACACTTGCAAAGTTTCACCGCTTTTAGTGCGGTTGGTAATTTCACCAAACCAAGAATAACCTTCGGCGATCGTGTCGAGTACCTCCCTGGCGACTGCGGGGTCAGCAAAAACTGCCGATATACCTCCGGCTAGTTTAAATTCCTCTGCGGTTTCCCATTCAAATAGCTGAGAAAACGCTTGATTTTGATAGATGTGAGTGCCGTTCGCATCGCTGATGCCGATCGCGTCACTCGAACTTTCCACCGCCTTGCGAGTCAGCACCAGAGCTTCTTCTGCCCGCTTGCGCTCGGTAATGTCAATCCCTACCAGACAAGCTGCTTTGCCCTGATCGTACTTTTGAGCCACAATCAAATAGTATCCCTCCGACTCTCCCCTGTCGGTTTGTAGCTTAACGCTGAGTTCTTTAACCGCTTCCGTAGCGTCGTCGGCAAAAAACTCCACCACAAAAGAGTTAAAATCCGAGCTAGCGCCCAAAAAACCAATATCTTGACCGACAAAAGCCGACGGCCGCAAACCATGCAGTTTGGCTAAGTGCTGGTTAACCCCCAAATAGCGCAAATCCGAGCTAATCCAAGATACTGTTCCCGGAACTGCTTCCAAAATCGTTTGCAGTTGGTCGTTAGCTTGCTGCAATGCTTGCTGCACTTCACATATTGGTTCCGACAAGTCCGACTGAATCCCTACAAAGTGAGTCAAATTAGCGTTGTCGTCTCGCACGGGAGATAGCGACAATTTGCTCCAAAAAGGACTGCCGTCTTTGCGGTAATTTTTGATTGTTGTCTGGAGTTCTAGGCCTTGGCGCAAGGCCTCGCGGATCTTAGCTACAGTAGTTCGATCGGTATCCGGGCCTTGCAAAAATCGGCAATTGCGCCCCAAGATTTCATCGGCACAGTAACCTGTCATCCGTTCAAAGGCCGGATTGCAATAAATTATAGGACAATCGGGTGCATTGGCGTCAGCAATGACAATGCCACTGCTAGTAGCGGCCAAAGCTCGATCGCTTAGCCACAGTGCGTCTGACGCAGTATGGCGATCGCCGACATCCCCGACTTCATCTAAATTAGAAATTGACTGGTTCTCCCGATCTCCCATCAGCCGAACTTTCAAGCAAACCTTTACAATTTCCGAGTTGTTTCTTACTGTAACGTTTTTCAGGACTCGCGCAACCTAAATTATATCTCCGCATTTAACTAAGCGAGATTTCACCTTAGTGGTTAGTTGTATTTTCTACCCTTGCTGTTCGGCATTTAAAAAAGCACATCTTCACTTCCGCAGTGAAAAACCCTCTATTCTTCTCCCCCTCAGACTCTCTCCCCCTCTCCCCTTCTCCCCTTCTCCCCGCGCCCTGGCAATCATGATCTGCAGCAGCTTATTTAGCAGGAGTTGCAGCTTGAGAAGTCGGCGGCGCAATATTAATTAATGGCAAAGTTCCGCCTCCTCCCATTACTGTCGGAAACTGGCCGTTCCATTTTTCAATCGCTTGCTGCTGCAAAATTTCGGCTGTTAATGTTTGCCGCTGCAAGCGTTGAGCTTCAGCTTTACCTTTAGCACGGTTAATTTCAGCTTGAGCATCTTGGGTGGCTTTTTTAACTGTAAATTCTGCTTGTTTAGCTTCTTGTTCGGCTATTTGTTTGGATTCGATGGCTTTGCTAAATTCTGGAGAAAAGCCAAAATTTATTAAAGAAACATCTCTGACAATGACACCGTAAGGTTCCAAACGCTTTTTGAGACTGTTGTCGATTTCTGTTTTGAGTTCCGTGCGCTTAGTGATAATTTCTTCTGCGGTTTTTTTAGAAGTTGCTGCTTTGAGAACTTCGGAAATTGCCGGACTCAGAATGCTGGTAACAATTTGTTCTTCGTCTCCCACTTGTTGGAAAACTTGATTAACTTTGGCAGGATCAACATTCCAGTTGACTGCCAAATCTGTAGTAATGCTTTGCAAATCTTTGGAGGCTGCATCTGCTTTCAAATCAGTTTTTTGTACCCGCACGCTGAGAGTTTTTACAGAGGTGAATATCGGTAAAATCGGGTGGATGCCTTCATCTAAAATCGTGTCTTGAACTTTCCCGAAGCGCATCATAACGCCGCGTTCCCCTGGGCCGACGAGGGCAAAAGGTCTTAAAATTAAGGCGGCGATGATGAAGACGATGCCACCGACGATGTAGAGAGCTAGGTTGTACTTAACACTTTGCACGGTTTTCATAGGTTAATTCAGCTAGGTTGTTTTACTGGATGTTAGTTGTCTATTCGCTCTTCTCTAAGATTATAACTTCCGGTTAATGGTGCAACAACTCATAAATTTCTTTATTTTTTTCATAAAAGTCATAGGATTTTGAGGGTCGGAAAGCTTTTTAAATCAAAAAGATATTAGATTGCCGTTACATTGAGGCTCTGGTATGAACAATGGCATTTGTACCTAGCTGAAATTATTGATGAATAAATGTTTCAATCATCTTGACAAAGAGGTTTGTTTTAGATAAAGCAGAAGTAAATAGATAGCTCGATCGCTCTTTGAGAAGCGATAAAATGGCGATCGGAAAGAGAAAGCTTTCTAGAAAGCTAAAAAAACAGCATCAAATAGGTATTTTTTGTAAATTTTGAGTAGAAAATTGGAGGGACGTGCTGATAAAACCTTTAGGGGTTGGTGCAAGCACAAGCGAAAGATAGAATTTCAGTCTACGGCGTACAGACTCTATTTGTAGAATTGGCATCGGCCCGCCTTGCTCAACCCTCCTGAGTAGAAAAAAAGACTCCTTGGGCAAGTTGGGAATTTATACCGACAAACGATAAAAATCCGAGTTTAAAAATGCCCGAAAATAAGTTAATCTTAGATGAGAACGGTTGAAGAGAAATCAAAATGTTGCAGCGACACCCTTGGCCGCAGACAATTGAAGAGGCGATCGCCATTCAAGAACAGCTTCGGTCAGAGGTAATTACCGCAAATCAACTGGAGACAGTTCGTTACGTCGCAGGCGTAGATGTCGGCTACGACAGTGCAAACGAGGTATCGCGGGCCGCTGTAACAGTTCTGAGCTTTCCAGACTTGCAGTTGCAGCAGCAAGCTGTAGTTCGCAGTCCTACAACTTTTCCTTATATTCCGGGTTTCCTGTCTTTTCGAGAAGTGCCGGCAGTTCTCGAAGCTTTAGAAAATATCAGTTTGAGACCAGACTTGATATTGTGCGACGGTCAAGGACTAGCCCATCCGCGCAGGTTCGGTCTTGCCTGCCATTTGGGCGTTTTGACAGGGATTGCCACGATCGGAGTTGCCAAAAATCGATTTATTGGAGAACATTCAGAAGTCGGACTCGACCGGGGCAGTTGGCAACCCTTGCTGTTGGAGGGATCAACGGTAGGAGCAGCGCTGAGGACGCAAACAGGGGTAAAGCCGATTTATGTTTCGATAGGTCATAAGGTAAACTTGATAAGTGCGATCGAGTACGTCCTGCGCTGCGCCCCAAAATATCGCTTACCAGAAACAACTCGATCGGCAGACCAACTAACATAGGGATAACTGGCAAGCGCGGAAGGCATCAAAAAAAAAGTAAAAAGACCAAAAAAGCATCCGTCTTTGGACTTTTAATTTTTGAGGTGGCGCGGTTAAGTCGAAAAATCCTCTGAGTCTACCGCCAATCAGCTTTGGGTTCCATCCTTCCAGCGAACTAAAGAATGACTATACCTGAGAAAGAGGTATAAAAGTTGGGGGGGTTTATAGAATGATTGAAAGACAGTAACCAGCTTAAAACATTGGTGGCTCTAACCACAGTGCCCAGGCGTGAACTATTTTTAGTTCACATTTGTAAATTATGAAAAATTAATTCTGCGAGTTAAACCAAAAGCTGAGATTCGTCTGATAAGGTTTCATAATTTACCGTCGGATATCTCACCACTGACTGGAAGTAACCACGACAGTGGGAGGCGAAGGCGCGATCGAGCTAAAAAATCAGAAACAAACAAGGAGACAGTCATGGCTGAGAAAAGCAAACGCGGATTCGCTTCTATGGATGCAGAAAAACAGCGCGCAATTGCTAGCAAAGGCGGAAAAGCTGCACACGAGAAAGGAACTGCACACGAATTCACCCCTGAAGAAGCCAGACAAGCTGGCCAAAAAGGTGGCGAAGCTGTCAGCAGAAATCGCGAACACATGGCTCAAATTGGTCGCGAAGGCGGTCGGAAAAGCCGCAAAAGCGAAGCTTAAGTCTCTCCAGGCTGGCCCTGTAATGAAAGATTGCACAGTTGCAGCGTGAGAGATAGCACTAGGACATTGAGCGTTTGAGGAGGTGGGGCGATCGAAGTTACCGAGGTAGTTCGATCGTCAAACCTCCAAAATTCGTCACTAGCGCACCAAAGCTTCGCAAAGGTGAAAACCGACAGGAATTAGTTTTTAGCAATCGCTGGCCAATCTTGAACAGCAATTTTTTAACCAAGCTGCACTGCGGTCAATAATTTTGCGGGAAAGAAAAGCTGACAAGCGCGATTAAGTCTCTCAAAAAAAGCCAATACGAGCACTAAAAGCCCCGAATTCAGGGCTTTTTTGTATAGCTGTACATAATATTTTTAGAAGTGCGATCGACTCGGCGTCAATAATTATAATTAAGTTTTTTGGTGAGGAACTCCGTCCTCAAAATAAATCAGTTAATATTTTTTTATCTTTTTGAGCAAACCATACAATCATGACAAACCAGCTCACTTTAGCATGGACAGAAGCTGGGGTGCGTCAAACTCGAACAATTGAAAACGGACAGCCGAGCAAAAATCCGGGAACCGTGAGGCTAGGGCGCGATCCGGCGAAGTGCGATATAGTATTTTCGCATCCCAGCGTATCGGGGCTGCACGTTGAAATATTTTTTAATCAGGAATTGCAGGAGTATGCAGTGCGGAATTTGCGCGAAAGCAATCCGCCACTGGTAGACGGAAAAATTCTCGCCCAAGGCGAAGCAAAATTGAACTCGGGAAGTCACATCCATTTAGGCCAAGTGCAAATTGAGGTGGTGAATGTGACGGAGGTGCAAGTAGCCGCGCCGCAGACAGTTTTGTTGTCTGGGCCTCCTGTACCTGGTAACTTTCAGCCGACGGGGCCTTCAAAATATGGTTTGCAGTGTCCCAAATGCAGCCGAATTTCGCCTTACGCGCAGTTGAATGCGGGGTGTCCGTGGTGCGGTACCTCTTTGGCGGCGGCGGCGAGTGTGGTGATATCTCCGTGAAAATTTGAAAAACGGAGATGTTGCACCATTCTCAATTACTTGTTTAGGAACAGGCTTTTCGGCCTGTTCCACAAGAAAATTCATCTATTGTGAATGGGCATCTTGCCCGTTCTTGACAATGGTGCAAGATTTAAGAAAAACGGAAAATCAGGCTATCCGCTAAACACTCTCAAATTCAAAAATCTTTTTTTGCAGGAAGCTCAAAGCCGACGGCTGATGTTTAAAAAATAATCATGAATTCTCAACCCTTGCGCCTGCGACTGACTTGGACAGATACAGCTACGGGGGATTGTCGATCCCCGATACTCGACTTACCCATCGCTTTGGGACGAATTTTTGAAGCTATGCCCGCCACAATCAACGGGAAACGAGTTTCTCGAATTGCCCTCAGCAGCAGTCAAGTTTCTCGCTTTCACGCAGTGATTGGCACCGAAGGTAACAGTATTTTAGTTACTGACACTGGTAGCCGCAATGGTACTTTTGTTAACGGCATTCGCCAAACCCGTTGCGTGCTGGCAAACGGGGATATGCTGCAAGTGGGGCCCTACGCGATCGGCATTTCTTTTGCTGTTAATTCCCCTGAAACGCCGTCGGTCAATTTTCACATTTTCTTTAATCCGCAGACCAATGGGCCAGATCCCGCGTTGGGCCAGCCAATAATGTTGCAGCTTCCTCAAACAAGTAGTAGGGGAGAATTTCCGCCGATCGAATTTTTGCAAGCTTCTCAAGTGTCAATGCGATCGCTCCAATCTATGGGACTCCCTGTGACAGAAGTTGATTGGGCTGCCGTTGGCGGTGGTTTGGGCAGCTTTATTTGGGTGGATTTGCTGAGAATTTGCGGCGTGAAAATCGATCGAATTGCGGTTTTGGGCATGGAAAACCAGCCTTACGCCCGCTATCTGCGTCTGTGCCTGAATTCTCAAATTCCGCTGCGGGAACGCCTACGATCGAATTCTGACTCTTGTCCAGACAACATTTGGGGCTGGCCTCCCTATGCTTTGCGGGAAGCTTGGCAGGAATTGCTCAAAGGGCGTTTGGGGATGTCGTTGAAGTTGATGTGGCAGGTGTTTGCTGAACCGACTTTTGCCGAAACTTATACGCCTCGCGCGGAGAATGTGTTTGATTCTATTGACAGGGAAGTCGATCGAATTGGGTGGAATCAGATGTTTCGCTACGGTAGAGTGCGGGGAATTCGCAAAACAGATGACGGCAGGTACGCGATCGCTTATTCTCGATCGAATGCGGATCACCGCGACCACGCTTTTTTAATCGCCAAATACGTACACTTAGCCACCGGCTATCCCGCCATTCAATTTCTGCCCGACTTGCAAGCTTACCGCGAAAAAACCCAGGATTTTGAGTCGGTTGTCAACGCTTACGAAAAGCACGACGGCGTTTACGAAAAATTGGAGGCCAGCGGCGGCAGCGTTTTAATTAGAGGCCGGGGAATTGTGGCTTCGCGGGTGGTGCAGCGAATTTACGAAGCGCGACAGCGGAACCGCAATATTCAAGTATTGCATTTGATGCGATCGCCCAAACCTCAAGGTAACAAATTTAAACTCGCTGAGCGAAGAGTCGAAAATCACTACGAATTTCAACCTTTCAACTGGCCGAAAGCTTGCTGGGGCGGGGAACTCCGCGTACTTTTAGAACAAGCCGCCCCTGAATTGCGGCCGCAGTTGCTCACCGACTGGGGCGGCACTACCACAGCCCAGCGCAGCGACTGGCAGCGGATTGTCAAAGAAGGTTTAAGTCAAGGATGGTATCAAATTACCTTCGGGGAAGTCGAGCGAGTTGAGCGCGACAGTCAAAACCGCACGGTGACGTACATTCAGGAGAAGGAACTCAAGGGGCAAATTAAGTTAGAGGCTGATTTTATTATTGACGCTACGGGTTTGGACGCTAAGGTAAAAACCAGTCCCCTGTTAAACGATTTGGTAGTTCAATACAATCTTCCCCTCAACGGTTTGGGGCGGCTGAGTGTTAACAACGATTTTGAAGTGCCCGAATTGCGGAATTCTTCTGCTAGCAACACAGAAGGCCGGGTATATGCAGCCGGCGCGATTACTCTGGGGGGCCCTTATGCGCCGGTAGACAGTTTTTTGGGCTTGCAATACGCCGCCTTGCGATCGGTTGAAAGTCTGGCCGCCAACCGAGTTGCTGGTGTGCGGAAATTGAGCGTTTGGCGATCGTTCGTGCAGTGGTTGAAGTGGATTTTCAATAAATCTCCCGGCTAACTTGAAGGGCGAAGTTCGGCAACAAACAATGTAGGAGATTTAATAGATTTAAACAAGCTTTGCTTTCAATCTCAAATCTAAAATCTCTATTCAAAAGCGAACAATTTTGCCATTCAATCTAAAATCCAAAATCTAAAATCAAAAATCGAATGACTCCCACCTTATTTGGTCGATGGCAAACTCGAATTTTATTATTTGCAACAGTCGGCGTTTTAGTAACACTGCCATTTTTTCTCGGTTTAATCGCTGGTAAATCAGGCTCGATATTTTTCGGGATTTTAGGGTATGTAGCGATTTTTGGCATCGGCTGGGATGCCTTATATATCTACATCCAGCAGTACCGCTGGGATCGAGATTGGCCCGGCGCATTTCAATTGCTCGCTGGGATTTGGGAAGCACTTTTTGTCTTGCTATTAATCAAAACTATCGGTTTACCGGGGATACCGCTGCTAGACTTTGATTTAGGAGCTTTTGCTCTACATTATAGTTTTGTATGGCTGGCTATTTATCTGGCATCGCAAACAGTAATGCGGATTTTGTTTCCCCACTGGCGTTTCCGAGGCGGTCAATGGTTGTAATAATATTGTGTGATTTTTGTGAGGCCTGTAGGGGCTGGTTTTATAAATAATAATCGCCTCAAATTAATAATCTCATAAACCAGCCCCGCCCCGGTCAATTACCAATTACCAATTCCCCATGCCCAATTCCCAATTCCCCATCCCCTGTATTTTCTCATTTTTTTCAGGTTCAGGCTTCCTCGATTTGGGCTTTGAGTCGATCGGCTTTAATGTAGCGTATGTCAATGAAATTTTCCCACCTTTCATGCAAGCATACCGCTATTCTCGGCAGTGCATGAATTTGCCACTACCAGAATACGGATATTGCGAAAGAGAGGAAGCAGATGTAACTCGACTTGTAGGGGGAGAACCAGCTTTTCGGCTGCGGGAATTAATGCAGGATGCCCGCAAGCATCACGATATTGTGGGATTTATCGCGGGGCCGCCTTGTCCTGACTTTTCTATTGGTGGCAAAAACCGAGGTGGGGAAGGAGATAAAGGTCAACTTTCAGCTTCCTACATTGAATTGATTTGTCAGCAGCAGCCAGATTTCTTTTTATTTGAAAATGTCAAAGGTTTGTGGAGAACCAAAAAACATAAAGCTTTTTACGACGAACTCAAAAATCAGTTGTATGAGTCGGGATACGTTTTTGCCGAACGTTTAATTAATGCGATAGAATACGGTGTCCCGCAAGATAGGGAGAGAATTCTTTTGATTGGATTTAGAAAAAACCTTGTCAGAAATCTGGGCATTTCCCTAGAGGAGAAAAGCCAAATGTTAGCCGAAAGTTTATTTCCTTGGCAAAGTCAGGTATTATATCCCAAATCAGAAATTTTTTCTCATCCTTGGCCTGATAGAACGGCCTTTGCAGGTGATGGTTTCGTGCCTTGTCCTGATGGCATTCCCCAAGATTTAACGGTAGAATTTTGGTTCCAAAAAAATGACGTTCTCAACCATCCCAATGCCAAACACTATTTCCAACCCAAAGCAGGCCTTAAGCGGTTTGCTTCCGTTGATGAAGGAGATGATTCAAAAAAATCTTTCAAGCGATTGCATCGATGGCGTTATTCGCCAACAGCTTGTTACGGCAATAACGAAGTTCACTTGCACCCTTACAAACTTCGCCGACTTTCTGTTGCAGAAACACTGGCTATTCAGTCACTGCCAAAAGATTTTGCACTGCCAGCCAAAATGACGTTGACTAATATGTTTAAAACTGTTGGCAATGGAGTTCCTTATTTGGCTGCACAAGGTGTTGCCAAAACAATTTTACAGTTTTTACAGACAAAATAAATAGATAAATAAGCGCAAGAGTATTTCAGAAACCCGGTTTATTGCTAGATTTGTCGTGACTAATCCCAAAACTCGTAGAAATCGGCTTTCTAGCCCCATGTAACAGTTAATCGTTGCGCCTCACACAAGCTAGAGATTGGTGAAAGCCGTTGTTTAAATGAACTAATAAAAAGAAAAATTCACAAATGGTTTACACTTGTTATATAATAGTTGGTTAAGGTTGAAAACCTATATTTTTTATTGCCTGCAATTCGCCATGACCGTTAAACCCCGCCGCTATCACATCACTACTTTCGGATGCCAGATGAATAAAGCCGACTCGGAACGGATGGCCGGCATTCTGGAAAATATGGGCTTTGAGTTCTCGGAAGACCCGAACGAAGCTAGCTTGATTCTCTACAATACTTGCACGATTCGCGATAATGCCGAACAAAGAGTTTATTCTAACCTCGGAAGGCAAGCTCATCGCAAGCGCCAAGAACCGGGTTTAACTTTAGTTGTAGCTGGATGCGTCGCGCAGCAGGAAGGTGAAGCGCTGCTGCGGAGAGTGCCGGAATTAGACTTAGTAATGGGGCCACAACACGCTAACCGACTTGAAGATTTGCTGGAACAAGTTTTTGAGGGCAATCAAGTGGTGGCGACTGAAGCTGTTGAGATTATGGAGGATATTACTAAGCCGCGCCGCGACAGCAAGGTGACTGCTTGGGTGAATGTAATTTACGGCTGCAATGAACGCTGCACTTATTGTGTTGTCCCGAATGTTCGCGGGGTTGAACAGTCGCGAATGCCGGAGGCAATTCGCGCGGAAATGGAGGATTTGGGCCGTCAAGGTTACAAAGAAGTAACTTTGTTGGGGCAAAATATTGATGCTTACGGACGCGATTTGCCGGGGACAAAACCGGACGGCAGCAACCAGCATACTTTGACGGATTTGCTTTATTTTGTGCAGGATGTGCCTGGTGTCGATCGCCTCAGATTTGCTACTAGCCACCCGCGCTATTTTACGGAAAGATTGATTAAGGCTTGTGCTGAATTACCGCAGGTTTGCGAACATTTCCACATTCCTTTTCAGTCGGGAGATAATGATATTTTGAAGGCGATGTCGCGCGGTTATACTCAGGAAAAATATCGCCGGATTATTGATACAATTCGCCGTTATATGCCGGATGCTTCGATTACTGCGGATGCGATTGTCGGCTTTCCCGGTGAGACGGAAGCGCAGTTTGAGAAGACTCTGAAGTTGATCGAAGATGTTGGTTTCGATTTGGTGAATACTGCGGCTTATTCGCCTCGCCCTGGGACGCCGGCGGCTTTGTGGGAAAATCAGTTGACTGAGGAGGTGAAAGCCGATCGCCTGCAACGAATCAATCATGTAGTGACAACAACGGCGATGGAACGATCGCAGCGCTATTTCGGACGCACTGAAGAGGTTTTGGTGGAAGTCCAGAATCTCAAAGATCCAACTCAGGTGATGGGGCGCACTCGCGGCAATCGTCTCACATTTTTTAAGGGCGATATTGCTGAATTGGCGGGTAAAATTGTGCGGGTTAAAATTACAGATATTCGCGCTTTTAGTTTGACGGGGGAAATGCTTTAAATAGCACCGGAATGAGATTAGGGGACGGCTTACTTGTGAACTTTTCTAAGAAGATGTAATTTTTTTTACCGCAGAGAGCGCAGAGGACACAGAGGAAGAGTGGAAGGGAGGAGATAAGTAGTCTTAAAGCGGTTCGTATGTGCCTTAGTTGCGCTCTCTGCGTGTATATTTGTCGAAAAGTCCTAGGAGTAGTGAAAAATGACAACGATGCGGATCGGGCTATTGTTCGGGGGGCGATCGGGCGAACACGAAGTCTCAATTAGTTCGGCGCGGGCGATCGCACGTGCCCTCGCTGCGGAGGAAAATGCCTCTAAATACGAAGTTCTGCCCTTTTACATCCAAAAAAACGGCCGCTGGCTGTCGGGAACATTACCTCAACAAGTCTTAGCCACCGGAAAACCTCTGGAAATAGAGGAACAAACAGCACAAAACGACTCTCCCGCTGGACAGTTTCCTAATTTTAATGCTGTAGATGTTTGGTTCCCTGTTTTGCACGGGCCAAACGGTGAAGACGGTACGGTGCAAGGATTGCTGAAATTATTGCAAGTTCCTTTTGTCGGTTCCGGCGTTTTAGGTTCAGCGCTGGGAATGGATAAAATTGCGATGAAAATGGCTTTTGCTCAGGCTGGTTTGCCGCAGGTAAAATATGTCGCTGTCAACCGTTCCGAAATCTGGTCTAATCCTTGCGTTTTCCCCAAACTGTGCGACAAAATTGAAGCAAGTTTGGGCTATCCTTGCTTTGTCAAACCAGCGAATTTGGGATCGTCTGTGGGAATTTCTAAAGCTCGATCGCGCGCTGAATTAGAAGCAGCTCTCGACAGCGCCGCCAGCTACGACAGGCGGATAATTGTCGAAGCGGGTGTGGTTGCTAGAGAATTAGAATGTGCAGTTTTGGGTAACGATAATCCCCAAGCTTCAACGGTGGGAGAAATTACTTTTCAAAGCGATTTCTACGACTACGAAACTAAATATACCCAGGGACAAGCCGACTGCTCAATCCCGGCAAAAGTCAGCGGTGCGATCGTCTCGCAAATCCAAGAAATGGCAGTGCAAGCATTTTTGGCTATAGACGCGGCAGGTTTAGCGCGAGTAGACTTTTTCTACATTGAATCAACCGGAGAAGTTTTGATTAACGAAATCAACACTTTCCCCGGCTTTACAGCTACCAGTATGTATCCGCAAATGTGGGCAGCGGACGGCATTTCTTTCCCTGAATTAGTAGACCGTTTAATTCAATTATCTCTCGAACGGCACGGGGAAAAAGGTTGAATGGCGAGTTGTAAACCGCTGCCGTGCCAACCGAAAATAAAATATTTTCGCAGGTAATATATCCATACCAGCGGAAACGATATAACATAGTTGTGGCAGGCACTGCCTGCCAGCAACCCGATTTCCGCTGCTAGTCGAGCAAGTGGGAATTTTAAGCAGTCGGGTGTAAATAAATGCACTATAAGATGGTTAACGGAGAAGGGCGAATAGCAGTGTCAATCTCACATCTTGAATCTCAAATTTTAACTCGGTTAACTTAGATGAGACGTTTCACTCAACTGCCGCAGTGGTGGACTTACGGACTGGTATTTCCCCTAGCGGTACTCAACTGCTGGTTAGCCCTCCTAGTCTTTGAATATTTTCGCGCCCTGATTACAGTTTTGGTAGTGGCTACAGTGCTGTCTTTTTTGCTAGATTATCCAGTGCGCTTTCTGCACAGATACGGCTTGAAGCGCGATCGAGCAGTTTTGTCGGTATTGTTTTTGACTTTACTGCTATTGGTGGTTTTAGGTCTCACTCTGGCCCCGATTCTCCTAAACCAAATCACTGATCTCGCCACCCGACTGCCGACTTGGATAGTTTCTGGAACAGAACAGATTGAAGCATTCCACAATTGGGCGGAAAATCGTAATCTCCGCATTGATGTCAGCGGTTTGACAACCCAATTGAGCGATCGACTTTCATTTCAATTGCAGTCTCTCACTGGCGAAATTCTCAGATTTGGTTTGGGTGCTGCAGACAGTCTGTTGAATTTCCTCCTCACAATAGTCGTGACATTCTACTTGCTCTTGCACGGCGATCGCGTATGGGAAGGATTGTTTAAATGGTTTCCCTCCAAGCTGAGCCTTCAATTGCGAGAGTTGCTGGCGCGAAGCTTCCACAACTACTTCGTCGGGCAAGCAACTTTGGCGGGTTTGATGGGACTGTCTATCACTGTTGCTTTTTTAATTATGCGAGTTCCCTTCGGACTTCTGTTCGGTTTGGGTGTGGGTGTAATGACTATGATTCCCTTCGGGGCACCTTTCAGTATTTGCATTGTCAGTTTGCTGATCACATTAAACAATTTTTGGCTCGGCGTCACAGTTTTAGCTGTCGCTACAGTAATTGAGCAAATAATTGAAAGCGGGGTTGCTCCTCGGTTATTAGGCGGTTTTATCGGTCTCAATCCTGTGTGGATTTTAGTGGCGCTGCTGGTGGGGGTTAAGGTAGCGGGAGTAGCAGGTTTGTTAGTTGCTGTGCCGATGGCTGGTTTTATTAAGAATACTGTTGATATTTTGGAAAGTTCGAGGAACAAGTCGAGGAAAATCGATTCGCTTAGTTCCATTGAACCTCTGGAGGAATAAAATTATTCCAGAGGTTCAAATTTTAGATTTGAAGAGAGTTTTTGCAGGCTATTTTGACTTAGGTTTAGTTGGTACTTTAGCTTGAGGCTTTACAGGTTTTTTACTTCCTGCTTTAGGGTGAGGCTTTCCGGTTCTTTAGCTGCTATCCTTCCTGGATGCAGGCGGGGTCAAAAACTCCGTTTCTACGTTAACGTCGATCGCTCACAACGAAGATTTTGCGTATAATCCTGGTTTTTTTGAGTGCAAGATTGTTGTTGACTTCGGATATCAATCCTGTGAAAAGTTCGCGGGAAATGCGGAATATGCGAGCTGGCTAGCGTAGTTTGTATTATCGCACTCAAGCGGCAATTCGCCAGTGCAGACCCAGTTAGATCGCACTCAAAAGCTGGAATCCACAAACAATTTGCCTGCGACTGTCCGGTTTCTACCCCACCTTGTAGGGTAAACCACACCAGTCAAGCAGATATCACAAATGCTTGAATTAAAATTAAAGAGTCTTTAGTTCTAACTTAATTCCAGTAAGTGCTAAAAATGCAAAACCCTAATTATAACTCTCGCTCTAACTCCCACCAAATCAATACTATGTCAACCAAAAATATGCCTACTGCAACTGTGCGTTATCGCCGTTTTTCGTTGCCGAAAAAACTGGCTTTTTTATCCCTTGTTTTGCTCGGCTCCACCGCAACTGTTGGGTGCAACGCCCTAACTTCTCAAGTTCCTGGAAGTTCTAACGCCATCAAAGCTGAACCGGCAAATGCAGCGCCAATCTCAGCATTGCCTGCAAATATACTGCCCTCTCAAGACTCTAATTTTGTGACTCAAGTTGTGCAGGAAGTCGGCCCGGCAGTGGTGCGGATCAATTCGTCTCGCACGGTGCCGAACCAAGTTCCAGATGAGATACCCGAGCAATTCCGCCGCTTCTTCGGTTCAGAATCTCCCATTCAACCGGGAAATCGGGTAGAACGGGGTTCGGGTTCGGGTTTTGTTTTTGGTTCCGATGGCCGCATTTTGACTAACGCTCACGTTGTTGATGGCGCGGATACGGTGACGGTAAAACTGAAGGATGGCCGCGAATTTGTCGGTAAAGTTTTAGGGGTAGATACAGTTACTGATGTGGCTGTTGTTAAAATCGAAGCTAACAATTTGCCTGTGGTGAGTTTGGGCAAATCTGAAGAGTTACAGCCGGGAGAATGGGCGATCGCGATCGGCAATCCCCTCGGTTTGGACAATACTGTGACTGTGGGAATTATTAGCGCTACAGGCCGTTCTAGCGCCGATGTCGGCGTTCCCGACAAGCGCGTCAGCTTTATTCAAACCGACGCTGCGATCAATCCCGGCAATTCAGGCGGCCCGCTGCTGAACCAGCGCGGTCAAGTTATCGGTATGAATACGGCGATTATTCAAGGCGCTCAAGGATTGGGTTTTGCGATTCCGATCGATCGAGCACAACAAATTGCCAACCAATTAGTAACAGCAGGAAAAGCCGAACATCCTTATCTCGGCGTTCGGATGTTGAGCATTACTCCCGAAATCAAGGCAGAATTCAATAAAAATCCCAACCCCAAATTGAGGCTGACTGAAGATAAAGGCGTGTTAGTTCTGGGAATTGGCAAAAATTCTCCGGCGGCACAAGCTGGAGTTCGCGTTGCCGATGTGATCAAGAAAATCAATGGTGCAGAAGTCAGCGATGCTGGCAGCGTACAGCAAATTGTCGAGAAAAGTACAGTGGGCAGCGAGCTGCAGCTTGAATTGAGCCGCGGCGGACAACCTGTTACTGTGGCGGTGAAAGCGGGTGCTTTTCCAGCGGATCAGCAGCAGTAGAATTGTTGATTGAAACTTAGATCTTGCACGCAGAAGCAAGAGTCCGGCAGGGGCTAAAACCCCTGCTTCAAAGTGAAAGTCCTCTTGCATAGGACTGATACTAAATTATTGTGAATAAATAAGGAGTAATTATTAGTCGGTTTTAACCGGCTTTTGCTGTGAGACGGATTTAAACCTCCGGCGGGATGTCGGGGGTAGTCGTTCTAGTAAGTTACCATAATTTATAGGGGTTATTAAGAGGTAGAAAAATGGCTAACATTAATCGGAGGCGTTCTGAAAATATTAATGGTAACTTTTATGTAGACAGTACCTGCATTGACTGTGATACTTGTCGGTGGATGGCACCTGAAGTATTTGGTCAAGCGGGAGAACAGTCTGCGGTTTACCACCAGCCAACTAATGAAACTGAAGAAATGCGATCGCTCGCGGCTCTTTTGTCTTGTCCCACCAGTTCGATCGGCACTGTAGAAAAACCCAAAAGCATCAAACAAGCCCAGCAACTGTTACCCGCACTCGTAGCAGAAAATGTCTATCACTGTGGCTACCACTCAGAGAAATCCTACGCCGCAGCCAGCTATTTAATTGTCCGTCCAGAAGGAAACATTTTAGTTGATTCTCCCCGTTTTGTGCCGCCGCTAGTCAAAAACATAGAAGCAATGGGTGGCATTCGCTATCTGTACTTAACTCACCGCGACGATGTGGCAGATCATCAACAATACCACGATCATTTTGGGTGCGATCGCATTCTCCACGCTGACGAAATTAACGCTGGTACTCGCAGTGTAGAAATTCAACTGTCTGGTAGCGAACCGCATCAAATCGCAGATGATTTGTTGATTATTTCTGTACCCGGTCACACGAAAGGTCATACAGTTTTGCTGTACAATAACAAGTTTTTGTTCACCGGCGATCATCTTGCTTGGTCGGAAAGTTTGCAGCAGCTAGTTGGCTTTCGCGAAGTCTGTTGGTATTCTTGGCCAGAACAAATCAAATCTATGCAGAATTTGGCTAATTACTCGTTTGAATGGGTGTTGCCGGGACACGGCCGCAGGTATAATGCCGATCGAGAAACAATGCGCGAGCAAATGCAACAGTGTATTGCTTGGATGGTCGATGCTTAATAGTTTAAACCCCCTTTTCTACGAGGCGGTTGAAACCAATCCTACACGCACTTTCGTCCGAGCAGAGGGGGACTAAGAAGAAGTGGGGATATTTAAGCGGGATTGGGGATTAAGCCTTTGGAATGGCAACCAAATTGATAGAATTAGCGGGATAAGTTGCCTAAAATCGGCCGGCGCTGAGACGTAAATCGCTCGGACGGACGATCGCCCGCGGCTTATTTTAGGGCGATCGCCACAAAAATCCTGCATTCATTTTGATCTGGTCTAAAAACTGCTTGTGCGATCGAAAAATGTTAATTAAATTATGCTAATCTCTTATTCACATTATAGAAGATGTTGAAGTCAGCAGTCACTACCCAAGCTTTTCAGCAGAATCTCAACAAGTCTATAGACATGGGTTCCTAGTGTTGGTGGCCAATCTTGCTGAGAACTTGGATGTAGATTTTTCGCTCGATTTATTGCATCTTTAGTATGTGGCTGGTAAGCAGAGATATCCAGATTGCTACCATTGTAACTTCCTAAAATTCTTCGGAGTCTTTTCTTGAATTCATCGCACTTGCAAGTCTTCTCCTCCTGAGTATTAATATCTTCAAAGTGTAAAGTTAACCATACTTCAAAACAAGGATTGCTAATAGCTAAATAATAACCTCTTTGCCTAGCTTCACTACAGACAGAACTCAATTTTTTGTCCCCCCAACGATCCCTATCAGAAACCAGCCAAAGCATATCATCCTTACTTAGATCGTATCGTTCTTTGAATTTATCTAAACGTTCTAAAACATATTCAGGGGCGGACTTACCATCTTCTGTAGTTGCTAATATCTCCACTTTGATTCTGGTGCTATTAAACATCCCAAAATATTGCTTTTCAGTTTCCTTACCTTCCGTAGCAACTATAAATAGTTTTGCATCTCTCCGATCGTGTTCGCGATCTAATAATTTTGTTCGCTTAATTTTTGCCATTGCTATTATTTAGTTATCACGGATAGATCGGTTTCACAATTAAGCCAGCCTAAACTTTGTGGATTTCCAAAGAAGGGGATAGCTCCAAAACGTCCATTCAAATAACCTTTCTCAATTTTTAGATCGGGTCTCATTTTGAATTCGGCTAAAGAGTAAAGATTAGACACACCTTGTTCGCTCTTTTCAACAAACCAAATTTCATCACGTCGGAGTAAATCTAAGTCTAGCAAATTGGTATCATGGGTTGTAAAAATGAGTTGATTTTTTTTGTCTCTACAATTGATTGCTACTTGTACAAAATTCCGAGAAAGCAGAGGATGCAAACGTCTATCAAGTTCATCCAGGAAAATCACTTTTTCTTCTTCTTGTTTTAAAATAAAAAGAGTAGGAATCAAATTAATGAGACGTTGAGTTCCTTCTGATTCCTCTTCTATTGAAAAGTCAATAAATTCTCCCTCTTCACTGCGATGACGAGTTTTGAGTTGAATCAAGGTTAATTGACTCTGATCGTCCTTAAAGACCAGAAATCTTGTACCTCTTAAGTTCGCAATCACCATTGAATTTTTTTCTGCTTGATTCAGGGCCTGAATAAGATTATCTCTTACAACTTTAGGCATAGTTGGAAAGTGTCGCTCAAAATCTAACTCTACTTCCTCTGTTACTATTGAATCAATTCCTGTTCCTGCAAACTTCAGAAACTCACTCAGAAAGTCCGTGAATGATTCATCACTGAGTACACCCATTTCTAAGCCTGTATAATCTGCTTCTGCTGGAATAATATTTAATACTTTTCGGAACCAGTCAAAAATAGGTTGTAAAGCAGTAACATTTCGCTCAAGAGATTCTGTCAAAAAAAGTTGATTGGGGCGAGTTCCTTGTGCAATAAAATCGAGAAACTGTTGATGTTTCTTACTACCTTTTAGTTTTGAACCATATTCTACTGTAGTTTCTTTTTTTGATGAAGTGACCCGTTCAAAGTACATCACGTCCAGCTTCCCGCCATCAGGGATTCCATAAAGCCATTCTTCAAAAATTTGCTCTCTATTTAATGTAAACCCGTAGGAGTATCGAGCCCCTTGGTGCGTAAAAATAAACTCAAACTTGCTAGGCTGCTTACTATAATCACCCAGTTTGAATGGAGAAACAGGGATAGTTTCACTGGTGCGAGTTCCCTGTACAACTAAGTTTTTGGCAAAACTTATAGCCTCGAGCAGATTTGACTTGCCTGCTGCGTTTGCTCCGTAGATTGCTCCAATTGGCAATATCGATCGCCCTTTTCCTGCTGCATCTTCAGCAAGGTGATCTATATGCTGTTGGTCGCTATTAACTCCCACCATACTAAAAGTGACTTCATCCCTGAAGGATAAGAAATTTTGTATAGTAAGTTGAATTAACATTGTTTTTACCCATTAGGAGGCATTGGATTACACTACTTTCACCCATTATGGTAGCCTAAAACAGGTATTTAGGAGAAAAAATCTCCTAAATTACCTAGTTTTACGCAAAGTTCATCTCTCTAGACGGAGATGTGGGGGATGCGAGGGGGATCTAAACTCAGAGCCAAAGGAGATTTAGCATAAATTTTAGTCTTAAGTGTAAGCCTCCATTGGCAAACAAGAACAGACAAAATTGCGATCGCCAAACGCATTATCTATCCGGCCCACCGCCGGCCAAAACTTATATTCGCGAGTCCAAGGTGCCGGATAAGCCGCTTGCGATCGAGTATAAGGACGATTCCACTCATCAACCATCAGAGATTCTGCGGTGTGCGGCGCATTTTTCAAGACGTTATTTTGCGCGTCAACATTACCTTTCTCAATCTCCGCAATTTCCGCTCGAATCGCAATCATCGCATCGCAAAAACGGTCTAATTCCTGCTTCGATTCGCTTTCGGTAGGTTCCACCATTACCGTACCAGCAACCGGCCAAGAAACCGTCGGCGCGTGATAGCCGTAATCCATCAACCGTTTAGCGATATCTTCGACTTCAATAGCCGCAGATTTTTTGAGTGCTCGCAAATCTAGAATACACTCGTGCGCCACTAAACCGGCTTTCCCTTTGTACAAGACCGGATAATAAGATTGTAACCGTTTTGCCATGTAATTAGCATTAAGAATTGCTACTTTTGTTGCCTCAGTTAAACCCACTCCTCCCATCATCCGAATGTACATCCAAGAAATAGTCAAAATGCTAGCACTTCCCCAAGGCGCTGCGGAAACAGCACCAACTGATATTTGTTGACTGTTGACTGTTGACTGTTGACTGTTAAGAATAGAATGACTGGGCAAAAATTCTACTAAATGAGACATTACCCCAATCGGCCCCATTCCCGGCCCGCCGCCGCCGTGGGGAATACAGAAAGTTTTGTGCAAATTTAAGTGACAAACATCAGCACCAAAATCACCGGGGCGGCACAAACCAACTTGAGCATTCATATTTGCGCCGTCCATATAAACTTGTCCGCCGCAGTTGTGGACAATCTCGCAAATCTCTTTAATTTCTTCCTCAAAAACGCCGTGAGTTGATGGATATGTTACCATCAACGCCGCTAGTTCATTTTTGTGTTTCTCGGCTTTTTTATGTAAATCCGCAACATCAATATTGCCCTGAGAATCGCACTCGACAGCAACTACTTTCATCCCCGCCATCACCGCGCTAGCCGGATTTGTACCGTGGGCGGACTGGGGAATCAAACAGATATTTCGGTGAGATTCGCCTCGGTGTTCGTGGTATTGACGAATAACTAACAAGCCCGCGTATTCGCCTTGGGAACCAGCGTTTGGCTGCAAAGAAATTCCCGCGAAACCGGTGATTTCTGCCAGCCACTGTTCTAGTTGCACGAACATCATTTGATAGCCGCGAGTTTGATCGCGGGGTGCAAAAGGATGTATCTTGCCAAATTCCGCCCAAGTCACCGGCATCATCTCTGCTGTTGCATTCAATTTCATTGTGCAAGAACCCAAGGGAATCATCGATGTATTTAGCGATAAATCCTTGGCTTCTAAACGGTGCAAATAGCGCAAAAGTTCAGTTTCTGAATGGTAGCTGTTGAAAACTGGATGTGCGAGATAGCTGCTGGTGCGATCGCAAAAATCTGGTAAGGTCAAATAGGAACTCAATGCGTCGGCATCCAGCGGAATGTTGAGAGCATTTTGCCCGTCAGCTCTGATATAATCTTTATTCTGTGCAAAAATTTCCCACAACTCTTGCACATCTTCAACGGTAACAGTTTCATCTAAAGTGATTCCCACTGTCGAATCATCAAAAACTCGGAGATTAATTTTGCGAACTTTAGCAGCTTCTAGAAGTTCTGATAGGGGTTTGTCTCCCAATTCTACCCGCAAAGTATCGAAGAAAGGTTGAGAACCAATTTTGTATCCGAAACTTCTTAAACCCGATGCCAAAAGTGCTGTTAAACTCCATACTTTCTCAGCAATGTCTTTCAGTCCAGACGGGCCGTGATAAACAGCATACATACTCGCCATCACTGCCAGCAAAACTTGAGCAGTACAAATATTGCTGGTTGCTTTTTCGCGGCGGATGTGCTGTTCGCGAGTTTGCAAGGCCAAACGTAAAGCAGATTTGCCGTTGGCATCTTTAGAAACGCCGACAATTCTCCCCGGAACTTGCCGTTTAAACTCTTCTCGTGTGGCGAAATAGGCTGCGTGGGGCCCTCCGAATCCCATCGGCACTCCGAAGCGCTGAGTGCTTCCTACCGCTATATCCGCGCCGAATTCGCCGGGGGGTGTGAGCAAGCAAAGGCTCAAAATGTCGGCGGCGACTGTGACTAATGCGCCGACTTCGTGTGCCGATCGAATAAAATCGGTATAGTCGTAAATTGCGCCGTCTGTGGCGGGGTATTGCAGGAGAGCGCCGAAGATTGTACGATCGAACTCAAAGCTTTGATGGTCGCCGACAATTACCTCAATTCCCAAAGGCTTAGCGCGAGTTTGCACCACTTCCACAGTTTGAGGGTGGCAATCTTGAGAAACAAAAAACGCTTTTGCCTTATTTTTGCTGGCGCCGTAACTCACCGCCATCGCTTCCGCCGCCGCAGTCCCTTCATCCAGCAAAGAAGCGTTGGCAATTTCCAAACCCGTGAGGTCAATTATCATGGTTTGGAAGTTCAGTAAAGCTTCCAATCGTCCTTGAGCAATTTCGGCTTGGTAGGGAGTGTAAGCTGTATACCAGCCGGGATTTTCTAGGATATTCCGTTGGATGACCGGGGGAGTTATGCAATCGTGATATCCAGTGCCGATGTACGATCGAAATACCTGATTTTTTGCAGCAATTTCTTTCAATTCTGCCAAAGCGCTGTACTCGCTTTGCGCTGCGGGAAGTTGTAAGGGTTGAGAAATGCGAATCGCCGCTGGAACCGTTTTGTCAATCAACTCATCGAGGCTGGAAATGCCCAAAACATTGAGCATTTGCTGGATTTCGCTGGGTGTCGGGCCAATGTGCCGGCCAGCAAAACCATTGATGCAGGAAAGGTTTTGCTGCTGACTGGGTTCAAGTTGAGGGCTGTAGAGTACCAAGGCGGATTCTCCTGAATAGACTTTTGCTTCTTTGTTTGTAACATTTTGCTAAGAAAACCAGGAAGATTTTCTGCGTCTATCCAAGTCCGACAGGGGTTGAAACCCCTGTCTCATAGCTAAAGTCGTCGGTCGGCGACTGTAGATTAAGCTGCACTTATCGCAACTCCCCCCGCAACAGCTTGGTATTTCAGTCGTCTTTAGACGACTTGTGCTAAAAGCCCCGTGGGTTTCAACCCCTGGCGGATTGTGGAATTATCAACGAACCCTATGCCCTATGCCCCATGCCCTATTCCCTATTCCCTATTCCCCTTCCACCATTTTGCGATACTCCGGGGCCGAGAAAGCGTCATCTGCGTCGCTGGTGTTGTCAACGCGCACTTTCAGCAGCCACCCAGCGCCATAGGGGTCTTCCGCCAAATTTTCGGGAGACTCTATAATGTCATCATTGCGTTCTACGACTGTACCGGTAACTGGCGCTTTCAAGTCTTCAACCGCTTTCACTGACTCGACTGTACCGAAAGCTTCGCCCTTTTCCAACCCTGCACCGACTTCTGGCAAATCTAGAAACACGATATCGCCGAGTTGGTCAACTGCAAAGGCACTAATGCCGATGGTGGCAATTTCGCCTTCGAGTCGGATGTATTCGTGGGTGTCTAGGTATTTCAAGTCATCGGGGTATGTTAGTGCCATGTCTTTTCTCGCAATAAAAAAGTATTAGTTAAATCTTATTCAACTATGAGCCTTTAGTAATGACTAAATGGAACCGAAAAAATATTAAACGCTTGCTTTTTGGAGAATTTTCTGTCAAACGACTGATGCGCTCTATAATTTTTATTTACGCATTTTTATGTTTTTACGGTTTCTTTTTTTCAGAACGGCTAATTTTTCAACCTCCCCCATCTAGTCAGAGTGATAGCAGGGAAGTTATCAAAGTTAGCTCAGCTAATGGCGTGAAAATTTCTACTGTTCATTTTCCTAACCCGCAAGCTAAATATACCATACTTTACAGTCACGGAAATGCGGAAGACTTGGACGGCATTTTGTGGCTACTCAGAGAGATTCGAGATAGCGGGTTTGCTGTGTTTGCCTATGATTATCAAGGTTACGGCACGAGTCAGGGAAAGCCTTCTGAGTATAATACTTATCGTGATATTGAGGCTGCTTACAATTATTTAACGCAACAGTTGGGAGTACCTGCAAACCAAGTTATTCTTTACGGGCGTTCTGTGGGGGGTGGGCCGGCAATTGATTTGGCTTCGCGGCAAAAAGTCGGCGGTTTGGTTGTTGAAAGTGCCTTTGTTTCGGCTTTTCGGGTGTTGACGCGGATTCCGCTTTTACCCTTTGACAAGTTTGTGAATATTGATAAGATTGGCAAAGTTCGATCGCCTGTTTTGGTGATTCATGGTAAGGCTGATGAGGTTGTGCATTTTTGGCATGGAGAGCAGTTGTTTGCCACCGCCAACGAGCCGAAAGTGAATTTTTGGGTTGATGGGGCCGGTCATAATGATTTGATGGATGTGGCGGGCGATCGCTATGCTGCAACTTTGCAAAAATTTGCTAAGCTAGTAGATGAATCTTCTCGACCAAGATGAGCAACGGGCTAGAAGCCCGTTCCACAATAACACATACACTTCACTTTTTTTTCTGTCGTTGTTCCTAGTCGGCCCCTGAATTAAGGCTTGCCTACTTAATTTAAATCGGGCGGTTTGGCGATCGATAAAAGGGTTTTTTCACCACACTAGCCGGATAGTTTTTCCCGCGAATTTCGATTTCTAATTCCTGGCCGATTTTAGCTAATTTTGCCGGAACAACCGCAAGGGCGACTGCACGATTCAATGTAGGCGATAATGTACCGCTAGTAACTTCTCCTACTGTTTCACCTTCAAATATTACCGGATAGCCGTGGCGTGCAATGTGCCGCCCCTGCATTTCTAACCCTACCAACCGCTTTGATACTCCACTCGCTTTCTGCTGTTCCAAAACCTCGCGACCAATAAAATCGCCTTTGGTGTCGAGGTGAACAACCCAACCCAATCCAGCCTCTAAAGGCGTGATATTGTCGTCGATATCTTGACCGTAAAGAGCCATTGCTGCTTCTAAACGCAAGGTATCTCTCGCACCCAAACCGCAGGGTACAACGCCAGCATCTAACAATTTTTGCCATAGTTCTTTTCCTACTTCGGCATCCACCATGATTTCAAACCCATCTTCGCCGGTGTAACCAGTTCTCGCGATAAAACTCGGCTGTCCCAACAGGTTTGTTTCTAAGTGACCAAATGCCTTAATTGGTGCGAGGTTGTCTTCCACAAAAGGCTGGAGATAGTTAACAGCCTCTGGCCCTTGAATAGCAATTAAAACTTTATCTTCGGAGAGGTCTGTAAAACTGAGTTCGCTCAATTCTAAGTGAGTGGTGATCCATGCTTTGTCTGCGATGCGAGTGGCGGCATTGACAATGATTACTGCACGTTCTTCGCTAGTGATAGGGTCTGGTTCTTGGCAGTAGAAAATAATGTCGTCTAAGATGCAGCCTTTGGCATTTAGCAAGACTGTATATTGAGCTTGACCGGGTTGCAAGTGGCTCAAGTCTGAGGGTACTAAGGGTTGAAATTTTTCTATTACTTGTTTCCCTCTCAAACCAAATTTTCCCATGTGGGAAATGTCGAACATTCCTGCTTGCTGGCGTACTGCTTGGTGTTCGCTGCTGATGCCTGCGTACTGCACCGCCATCTCCCACCCGGAAAAGGGCACCATTCGGCCTTTGAGTTCTAATGATAGGTCGTACAGAGGCGTGCGGGCAAGTTGGCTCGGACTCTCTGGATTGCTGGGTTCAGTTGACTTTGCCACAGGTAGCGCTTTGGTTGCGGGTAGACTGTTTTGATTTTACGGGAAAATTGGTTGTCGCGGTGTGTGGCGCGATCGAATTTAACGACACGGCAATGCTGTTTCCCTACGACTAAGTACACGCCGATGAGGAAACGGCAGTGTCGTTTCCCTAGTAAAGATACACGAGTAATTTATCCCTAATCTTGATTTATGGAGAATAGCGGGCTCGAACCGCTGACCCCTACAATGCCATTGTAGTGCTCTACCAACTGAGCTAATTCCCCTTTCTTTTCGCGCTCTCAATCATGCCTTAACTGACCAATATTTGTCAAGCTTTTTGGGGAAATTAGTTTTGAGCCTTCGGCTGGCAAGGCTTTCGGCTTTTTTTTCACAAAACTCTCCTCGCTTCTGGACAATCGTCAATCCCCTACTATGATCTAGTAAGTGTGTTGGGATATTTCGGTTAAATGGCTCAAACAAGACCCCATGAGGAAGTACACGACTAGCAGAGCGGCGGCTGATACCGCAACTAGGGTGCCGGCTAGCATTAGTGAAAATTCCCGTTGCGCGATCGCCTCTTGCATCAAGTGCAAAGACCAGGCAACGAGGGCAACGTCAATTATTAAAATAGGAACCAGCATAAGTTACGATTTGTAACAGCTTACCTATTGTAACAAAACTTTTCGCTCCGTGCAGATAAGCTCACCTGTATTTAACTTTTGCTGTAAAACCCGGAGGGAGCAGCGGAAAGCTAGTGAGAAAAAATGATAGCTTTTGTTGATAATTACAATATGCAAAGTAAATGAGAGCTAGCTCAGCTTTAGAGGTGGCGTTTTTGACTCTTGAGCGAGGGATTAAGAGCGGGATAGCTGCGCTTTACACGCTTTTTTGAGGGGGTAGGGTGCGATCGCTCAAGAGTCAAACCCTTACTTTCATAGCTTTAGCCTTTACCGACTTGTTGTGATTCCAAATTTTCCACTATTTGAGCAATCAGTGGACGATAAATAGTGTTATCTAAGTGTTCCTTGTACCACTCCTTATAATTCCCACTATTACAGCGTATTCCAGGTTTATGAAGTACACCCCAGAAACCGGGTTTCTTGACAGTTCTCGCATCCTTACTGCTTCTGTTCAAAAAACCCGGTTGATCGCGATCTACATCTACATGGAATATGCTGTATTTTTCGTGACGCCAAGCAATTTACGGGATTGTCTGATTGTCAAGCTCGTCATTTACCACGGCTTGATTTCCATTTTAATGCCAGTCTTATTACCTTAAATTGAGTCAAACATCAACTCTATAGTTATCATTCATCTGCCAAGTCGTTTGTGTTTTCAATCTGTTCTTGTAAACGACTGAAATTCACTAAAAACTTACTTTCTACCTTTACTGAAAAGTTAAATTTAGACCCGGATTTGATTTAAAATCATCCTAATCTTCCTTCAATCTTATCTTATGACATCATGTCCGGTCGAGCGACCGCGATTCTTGTAGGGGCCCGTGAGCCAACCATACCTGCCAATAATTGACTATCTCAAAAACCCGCCCCGACGGAGACATTATGGTTAATATATCGGACATGATATGATACTTTAGCTGCTAAAAAACTGTCCTGAGTATTGGTATATCACACCTCATTTTTATGATGAATGCTATACCACAAAGCCTGTTCCGCCGAAGTCCCAAGATTCACTTAACTCATAAAATTTCAACTCTCATAAACCTCGCCATTTTTGCGAGTAAAAATCCAACTATTCCCGTTAGCTTTCGCAATTAGATCGTCATCGGGATATTCGGCACTATCTCCCGGAGTGCGTGAAGCGAAGCTATCCCGAAGGGAATCGCCAATTTCGAGATAAACAACATCTGCATTCGAGCGGTTGACTAAATGATGCCCATCTGAATCCCCCGCCCGAAAACCTGCCGCCATACCCGGTTTCAGCACTTGCTCTCCCGAATTTGTAATCAGAGTAACTTCCCCTTCCAGAACATAGATTAACTCATCTTGCCGGGTGTGCCAATGTCGGAGAGCAGAACAACTTCCCGGCGCAAGTCTCACCAAATTTACCCCAAAATTCTGCAATCCGGCAGCATCGCCCAAGCGTTTTTTAACTCTCCCCGCAACAGCAGATTGGAATTGCTGAGGGTACTTGGAACCCGTAATTTCCGGCACATCTTTAGGGTCAATAATCATATAAAAAAGCTGATAGCAGTTGTGAGTTTTCTCTTCTTTCTCTTGCTTGGCGTCCTACGGTTTATGCGCGGCTTCGCCTAACGCGCCTTCGCGGTTCGTTTTTCTATTTTTTTTATTACAAAACACGCTTAAATTCAAGATAAATACAATTTTATAGCACTTACCAGATCCCCGCCACTCTCGCCTCCCACCTCCGACAGTTCCCCCAACTCATTAAGAATGTGTTATAAATATTGAGATTCATTAAGAAATATTGCTCAAATGCTCGTTTCCCCCTCCGGCGTCAGCAAACTCAAAGAATCTTTAAAAGAAAAAATATTCTTTGGGAATGAGCCAACCCCCGAACTCATAGCCATCTTACTGATTTACTTCGTCCAAGGCATTCTCGGACTCGCCCGCTTAGCCGTCAGCTTCTTTCTTAAAGACGAACTCGGCATGAGTCCGGCAGAAGTCTCGGCAATGCTGGGCGTCGTAGCCCTGCCTTGGATTATCAAACCCGTGTTCGGCTTCATGTCCGACGGCTTGCCGATATTCGGCTACCGCAGACGCCCTTACATCGTCCTCTCCGGGGTACTGGGAACCTTAGCATGGGTGAGCCTCGCAACAATTGTACACACGCCACTTGCCGCTACAGGCGCGATCGCCCTGAGTTCCCTCTCCCTCGCCGTCAGCGACGTAATTGCCGACTCCCTGGTAGTCGAAAGGGCCAGAAAAGAATCCGTTACCGACGCCGGTTCCCTGCAATCCTTGTCTTGGGGCGCTTCAGCCCTCGGCGGACTAATTACCGCCTACCTCAGCGGTTCCCTGCTGCAACACTTCAGCACCCACACAATATTTTTAATCACCGCATCTTTCCCGCTAATTGTATCAGCAACAGCTTGGTTAATTGCCGAAGAAAAAACCAACAAAAGAACGGACTTTGAAACGGTCAAAGACCAATTCAAACAACTGCGGCAAGCTGTTACTCAAAAAACAATTTGGCTGCCCACCGCCTTTCTCTTCCTCTGGCAAGCCACCCCAAGCTCAGACTCCGCCTTCTTCTTTTTCACCACCAACGAATTAGGCTTTCAACCAGAATTTCTCGGCCGAGTGCGCCTCGTTACCAGCATTGCAGCCCTCGCCGGCATCTGGCTATTTCAACGCTTCCTCAAAACAGTTCCATTTCGAGTAATTTTTGGCTGGTCAACCGTCCTTGCGGCTGCTTTGGGCATGACTACTTTATTATTAGTAACTCATGCCAACAGAGCTTTAGGAATTGACGATCAATGGTTCAGCATCGGAGACAGCCTGATCCTGACAGTAATCGGACAAATTGCTTATATGCCGGTGCTCGTACTCTCCGCCAGATTGTGTCCCCCAGGCGTCGAAGCAACTTTATTTGCCGTGTTAATGTCAGTCACCAACTTAGCAGGACTTATTTCCCACGAAGGCGGCGCACTTTTGACCCACTTGCTAGGAATTACGGATCGCAATTTCGATAACCTCTGGCTGCTAATTGTCATCACAAACCTGTCCACACTTCTGCCCCTACCCTTCTTAAATTGGCTGCCCGCCGATAGTACAGAAAGCGCCGATCCAAATTCTCAAAAGTCTCTTCCCGTATTAGAACCAGAAATCGGCAGTTCCAAACCAGGCGGACAGCATTTCATGCCCGAATACTTTCCCGACTTAGTACCGACAGTAAGGTCACAAAGCCGCACCGCAGACAGCAAATAAACGCAGGCACACACGGATTTTGACACGGACGGATGAATTTAAATGTGTTTCCCAATTCTCCGATTTTCCTTCTCTCTGCGCCCTCTGTGTTCTCTGCGGTTAAATCAATAAAAGCTTATTCTACCAATGCCAAACTTACAGATTTCTCAACCTCAAACCGCAGCTCAAAACGTATCATACGATCGCACAGACTGGCAGCGCGGCTACGAATCCCAACCCAACGAATCCGACTACTGGATTGACAACATAGAAGGCGAAATCCCCGCCGGCTTGCAAGGCACATTCTTTCGCAACGGGCCCGGATTGTTGGATGTCAACGGCCAGCGCATCCACCACCCGTTTGACGGCGACGGAATGATTTGTGCGATCGCAATATCCGAAGGCCGCGCCCATTTCCGCAACCGATTCGTCCGCACTGAAGGCTATCTCGCCGAACAAAAAGCCGGAAAAATCCTCCACCGAGGCGTTTTCGGCACACAGAAGCCAGGGGGCCCGCTAGCCAACATCTTTGATGTCAAAATCAAAAACATTGCCAATACCAACATCATTTATTGGGGCGACAAACTGCTAGCACTTTGGGAAGCAGCAGCACCCTACAGACTCGACCCCCGCACCCTAGAAACACTCGGCTTAGATACCCTAGACGGCATTTTACAACCCGGTGAAGCCTTCGCCGCCCACCCCAGAATTGAAAAAGGGAAAAATGGCAAAGGAGACAGATTAGTAAACTTTTCTGTCAAGCCCGGTTTGTCGAGTACCATCACGATTTACGAATTCGACGAAAGCGGCAAACTTTTGCAGCGTCACGCCCATGCAATACCGGGTTTTGCCTTCCTGCACGACATGGTAATTACCCCGAATTACTGCATATTCTTCCAAAATCCCGTCAGCTTCAATCCCCTGCCTTTCTTGTTAGGATTTCGCAGTGCATCCCAGTGCATTCAATTTTCGCCAAACAAGCCAACGCAAGCAATTTTAATTCCCCGCAACGGCACTGACGAGGTGAAGATATTAGAAACCGAACCTTGTTTTGTCTTCCACCACTGCAACGCATGGGAAGAAGGAGACGAAGTTTTTGTAGATTCAGTTTGTTACGAATCATTTCCAACTGTAGAAGGAAACGCCGATTTTCTGGAGGTTGATTTTGACAGCATTCCAGCGGGCGAATTGTGGCGCTTTAAGTTAAATTTGCAAGACAAAACCGTGCAGCATCAAGTTGTTGAAACTCGGTGTTGCGAGTTTCCGACTTTGCATCCCAATAATGTCGGACAACCTTACCGATATCTTTATATCGGTGCTGCTGATGCTCCCACGGGAAATGCTCCTTTGCAAGCTATCCTCAAAATTGATTTTGTGACTGGTGAAAGGCAAATTTGGAGTGCCGCGCCGCGTGGTTTTGCGGGGGAACCGGTGTTTGTTACCCGTCCCGATGCTGTTGCGGAGGATGACGGCTGGCTGCTGGTTTTAATGTATGATGCAGCTAATCATCGATCGACCTTAGTGATTTTAGATGCTCGCGACATCACCAAAGGGCCCCTAGCGCGCTTGCATTTAAAACAGCACATTCCCTACGGTTTGCACGGAAGTTTCACACCAAATGTACTGCTTCCTATCGGTTCGTAGTGACCCGTTGATTCGCCTGGTTCTTGCGCCGCTCGCCACAGCCCGCCGGGGGTTTAAACCCCCGGCTCACAGCGAAAGTCCTCTAAAAGAGGACTAAAACCAACATTTATTATCGATCGAGTTTTTTTAGTCGGTTTCAACCGACTTTAGCTATGAGCCAGGGGTTTAAACCCCTGGCGGATTGCCAGGAGTGCTAACAAATATTCAAGATGTAAAATATCATAATAAATGCAAACTATTAACACATTTAGTTTTAAAAAAATAATTATCTTAATTAGCAGTATCATCGTAAGTTTTGCAATTATCTTATCTATTTACTCTCACAATGCTAACGCCCAAGAGCCTTACAATTTATCTCCAGAAAGCGCGGTCGCGTCCAAAGGTTTGGTTGAGGTAAAAATGACATTAATTGCCGTTGACCCCATTAAAAACGAATTAGAAGCCCGCTTGCAGTTTGAACTCAAAGGTATTTATAAAAAAGGGCCAACTTACCCGGCGCAAGACTTGTTAATGACAGTTAACGGCGCAAATGTACAGGATTCGGAAATTACCTTTAAAGAAGGCAAACCGATGATTGTCCCTGCATTAAAGTTTAACTTAGTCAAAGGAAAAATTAACAATTACCCATTTGATAGGCACATTGCTAAAGTAGCTATTTCGATTGATCCGCTGCCTTCGATTGGTAAAAAGTTTGCTCCATTTGAACTGAATCCCGTGCCGTTGGAATTTAAGTTTAATGCCGATGTTCCTGGTTTCGACATCAGTTATAAGCCGATGGAAGAGAATTCATCTATCTTTATTTATATTGATGTTTCTGCAACTCGCTCAATCCCGGTAAAATTCTTTGCCTTAGTGATTATTGTCATCATGTGGGTGCTGTCAACTATGGCACTTTTGCTAGCATTAAAAGTGATGCAATCTGGGAAGTTGCCGGAAGTGGGAATGCTGAGTTGGACTGCTGTGATGCTGTTTGCTTTTCCCGCTATTCGCAATGCTCAACCGGGGGTGCCGCCGGTGGGAACTGCCAGTGATTTCCTTTCGTTTTTTTGGACGGAAATTATAGTTGTGGTGGCATTAGTTATTATTGGTAGCTGTTGGTTGAAGCGGTATCATCCACCGATTGAATGATTTTAGATTTTAGATTTTAGATTTTAGATTTGAATAATTTAGCCCAGAGATAAATCAGGGGCTTTTACCTTGGATACTTTCAATTAACAGTCAACAGTTAACAGTCAACCGTCAACTGTTAACTAAATTCAAAGATTCAGTTTTTGACTTCTAAATTCTCAATATCCTTTGCGGGTATGCCCAAACCGCGCAAGATAGTAAAAGCTATAATTCGATATCCCGATTGATTTGGGTGCACTCCATCTGCTGCTAACAAATTCAGAGTTTTGCCGGCGTGCTTTTGATACGTGCCGATAACTTCTCGACAAGGCCCATTCAAATCGATAAACAAGCACTGATTCTGCAACGCAATTTCTCGCATCGCTGCAATATAATCTTGCAACCTGCGATTTTCTGGGCCGTCGAGAATCTCGCCGATAGGAGTAGGAGAAAGCAGTACAACTCGAATTCCTGCGACTTTTGCCGCCAGCACCATTTGAGTTATTTTATCCCGATATTCTGCCAGCGGCACTCCCGTGGGCAAGTTGCCTTGCGGATAAAACTGATTTTTTGGGAAGTTGAAGAAAGCGTGCCAAACGTCGTTTACTCCGACATTAATCATCACTAAATCTGGCTTTTGGTCGATCGCATCTTTCTGGAAGCGCGCTTGCATATCAGTCGATTTGTTACCGCCAATCCCGGCGTTGACGATTTCGATTTTGCGATCGGGATAAACGGCATTCAGATAGCGTTGCAGCAGCCAAACGTAACCTCCGGGGTATTTCCCTGCCTCGGTGATGCTGTCGCCCACTATCACAATTTTGCGCTTGCCGGCGAGCAAGTTCTGGATTTCTGGTGCCGGCGTTGCTTGGGATACGGATTCTTTAAACACTGGAATTAAGGAGTGAGGAAGGTTGAAGGCGATAACAGTAGCAATTACAGCAATGGCAAGTCTAATTAAAAATTGCCTCAGCCGGGTTTTGGGACGGGGCGATTCCCTTCGGGATAGCTTCGCTTCACGCGCATTGGGAGACATTACGCAGATTTCTACTAAAACTCTAACTATTTATGTCTGCAATAATATTATCCATTTCAGGGGTTTTTGTCACTTATTTCAATAACTCAGTCCTAGACTAACAAAAACCTGGTTTAGACGCCAAATCCGAAGTTATAAGCCTTAAGGCAGAAACCTGGGTGTTGACCCCGCCTGCGTAATTTGTACAGGTGAAATTACTGAGGTTTTTGTCGCCCTAATCTGTCGGTGTAATTGCCATCACAAAAAAGTTCGCCCAATGTCACATGATTTCTGCTACTTACAGCACAACTTTATCAGGTGTTCGCGGTTTATAATATTATTGATTAGTTCAGGAAACAACTTTTCATGCGAGGTTAAAGCAATGGTAGCAAATTCAAATTTTTTATATCCTCAAAATCGCTATTACGGTGAGGTAAAACCAGAGAATTTGGTATTTAATGCGAATTTACAAGAGTTTTCTCAGCGAGTGGGTTACATCAGTTCCTTGACATCTAACGGTAAAATCTCTGTGGAACAGGCATATACTCAGATCCAAACACTGTGGGAACAGGTGGAAAAGTCGAAAAAGCAGTTGGGAATTGGCGAAAATCCATTTTCAGCTTGAATAATTAGCGGTTGGCTTGGAAGTTGAGTTACACGCCATTGATGCCGATCGATTAGTCCACAGCTTAAGATGAAAAATGAAAAAGTAGCTAGTGGCGATCGACCTTTTTGCCTATGAGTTCCGATTTAGTACCTCTCCTTCCCAAAGTATCCGTCGGCCGCCGCGCCGCGGCCCTCTGCATCGACGGAATCGCAGTTTGGCTGCCCAGTTTGCTTCTGGGTACTAATGCGATCGTCCAAACCATATTTTTTGTCCTGCTGTGGCTGATCATGCGCGTAGCCATTGTCAGGAAAAACCAAGGTCAAAGTCTGGGGCGCTGGGCCTTGGACCTGAAAATTGTCGATCCCAGATTCCAACGGACTCCCGGAGTGCAAAAACTGTGCAAGCGCGAGGCATTGCTGGGCTTTTGCGCCGCCTTAGCCTTCGCAGGTATAGGTGGGCTCACATCTACCAACGCCGCCGTCTTGCTGCTGATGCTGCCCCTGGCGATCGACTGTAGCGTTGCCCTCACCTCCGCCGAAAGGTTTCCCCAAGCTTTCCACGATCGCATCGGCGGGACGATCGTCGTCGGGACCCGCCGTGGCTACTCCCTCGACATCAAAGTTAGAAGATTGCTTGACCAAGTGCAGAGCAATGTGAGAAGATAATAAATTGTGTTTAAATTAGTCGAAATTTATTTAGAATTATGGCTAAAGGCGTCCGCATCATAATTACTCTAGAGTGTACTGAGTGCCGTACAAACGTAAGCAAACGCTCAAAAGGCGTGTCTCGGTACACCACCACCAAGAACCGTCGCAACACGACGGCGCGGCTGGAACTCAAAAAGTTCTGCCCCCATTGCAACAGCCACACTGCCCACAAAGAGATCAAGTAGTGATTAGTCATTAGTCCTTAGTCATCAGTCATCAGTTGTTGGCAATTGATATTGATCGGCGAAAAGCAGATAATTAACCAATGCTTTCCTGACGGCTAGCAACTAACGGCTAATAACTAAAAACTCACAATCAACAGTCAACAAACAACAGTCAACAAACAACAAACCATGACTTACTTTCGCCGGCGCGTTTCGCCCATCAAACCAGGAGACCCGATCGACTACAAAGATGTCGATTTGCTCAAAAAATATGTCACAGAACGCGGTAAAATTTTGCCCCGCCGGATTACCGGTTTGACGGCAAAACAGCAACGAGACCTGACCAGAAGCATCAAAAGAGCAAGAATTGTAGCTTTGATGCCCTTCGTAAACCAAGAAGGTTAACAGGATTTGGGATTTTGGGTTTTAGATTTTGGACTGGGAATAAGACTTGCGCGAAAACAAATTCTTTCTGCTATTAATAGTGCAGCAAGAATGCAGCGAAAAAATCGCGAAAAAGGGTTAAGAGTCGCCGCAGCGCAAGTCTTAATCACAAGTCAAAAGTTAAAAAAAAGCAAGAAAAAACAACTTTTTAGATTTTAACTTTCAAAATTGACCAGAAAAATTGCCAATATCCAAAATCTAAAATCGCAAGCTCGAAACTCGATAAGTGGCTACTGTAAAAATCCAAAATCTCAAATATAAAGCTGGCAAGTGGAGAAGGGAACGTTAGTAGAATTTAGAGTGCACGGCGACCGCCGTCTGGCAGTTGCCGATCGCCCCGATGGCAAGAAAAACTGGGTCGTGGTAGACGAAAACGGTCAACCGCACAGCATACCGCCCAAACAAATCACCTACGAAGTAGCGGGAGAAACTTACAAACCCTCCGATATTCCCAAGTTTCTCAAAGAAGTAGAAGCATACTCAGATCCATCGAGTTTGGAAGTCGCTTGGGAACTTTTAGTCGGTGACGGAGAAACAGCAGATCCCGAATCCCTGGCAATGCTGCTATTTTCTGAGAGTAGTGGGGCCCAGTGTTACGCGGCTTACTGTTTGTTATCAACAGACAAATTGTATTTTAAACAAAAGGGCGATCGCTACGAACCGCGATCGGCAGCCCAAGTAGCCGAAATCAAACACCAGCAAGAAGTACAACAGCAGCGACACCAAGAATCCCAAGGATTTTGGGATCGAGTCAAACAGCGGCTGGCAGGGGAAAATGTCGATTGGGAACACAGCGATCGAACTCGCCTCGACGCCCTAGAACGCTTTGCCCTCCTCGGAGAAGAAGCAACGCACCGCACCCCGGCCTTAGAAACTTTAGCCAGCTTACAACGATCCGAAAACCCCGAAGCAGCATTTGGCCTCCTAGTCGATCTCGGCCTCTGGAGTACCCACGAAAACCTGTTTTTGCGGCGCAGCCAAATTCCCCTACAATTCTCCGCAAAGGTATTAGAAGTGGCCCAACGCTGCCTAGAAAATTCCCCAACCGACTCCGACACAAATCGTCTCGATTTAACTCACCTCAAGGTTTACACGATCGACGACGAAAGCACCACGGAAATCGACGACGGCCTCAGCTTAGAATTCCTCGAAAACGGCCAGCAGCGGATCTGGATACACATCGCCGATCCCACCCGCTTGCTTTCCCCCGGAGACGAACTCGACCTCGAAGCCAGAAAGCGCACCACTACGGTTTACCTGCCCACGGGAATGATCCCCATGTTTCCCCCAGCTTTGGCAACCGGGCCGATGAGTTTAATTCAAGGCAAAGAGTGCAGCGCCCTCAGCTTCAGCGTCACCTTAGACGAACTCGGCGCGGCTCAAGATTACAGCATCCACATCAGCACCATAAAACCCACCTACCGCTTGACCTACGATGACGTAGACGAAATGCTGGAGTTGGGAATCGAAGCAGAACCGGAAATAGCAGCGATCGCCTCTGCAGCCAAACTGAGGCAAAAATGGCGGGAAGCCCAAGGCGCAATCAGCATTTTCATGCCAGAATCCGTCATCAAAGTCAACGGCGACGACATCAAAATCCACGTCATCGACGACTCCACAGCCCGGATGCTAGTAGCCGAAATGATGATTTTAGCCGGTGAACTAGCCGCCCGCTACGGTCAAACTCACAGCCTGCCCATACCCTACCGCTATCAGCCACAGCCCGAACTCCCTCCCGATGAAGAACTGCTGGCCGTGCCGGCAGGCCCCGCCCGCGCTTGCGCCGTGCGCCGCTGTATGCCCCGCAGCGAAATGGGCCTGACCCCCGGACGCCACGCCGGCTTGGGTTTGGAATTATACACTCAAGTTACTTCCCCGATCCGCCGCTATACCGACTTGCTGACTCACTTCCAAATCAAAGCCCACCTGCGGGGCGAACCACTGCCTTTTTCCGCTGAAGAAATACAGGACATTGTGATGTGTCTCGGCACCGCAGTTAAAGAAGCATCCACCGTCGAACGCCAAACTAACCGCTATTGGGGATTGGAATATTTGCGGCGCAACCCCGATGAAGTTTGGGAAGCTTTAATGCTGCGCTGGTTGAGGGAAGACAGCAATCTCGGATTGATTTTATTGGAAGAGTTGGGTTTAGAATTGGCAATGCGATTTGGTCGATCGGTCGAAATAGGCGATCGGCTAGAAGTCAAAGTCACCCACTGCGATCCGCGATCGGATGTCATTAACTTCCAAGAAGTCATTCTCCAAGCAGCGGAATAGGATTTGATATCAATTCCGGCTGCGTATCCATAACCGCGATCGCGATATGCAAAGAAATCGGGTTTCTATTCCCATCTTGGTTAGGATGCAGAAATCCATCAGAGAAACCCGGTTTCTTTATGCGGGAATAAAAGAGCGATCGCTCTCTGGAGAATAAAAGAGCGATCGCCTTTCTGAGAAACCAACGGCCAGAAACCGGGCTTCTATAGAAATCTCTGTCATCCCACCAAAATTGTTAGAGAAACCCGGTTTCTTTTTTGGGTGGCAAACAAAGGAGCGATCGCTCTTTTAGTTTCCACCCTTTTTTGGTCTAACAAAATTTTCACTTATCAAAACAGGGAACACAACCATGAAAATACTGGTTGTAGTTGCTGGAGAGAAGCTACAATTCCACCGGCTAATCTTAACCATTTAGCAAAACTTTCTAAAGAACTTAAAATTGACTCTTTCTTTTGAGCCTCTTCTTTAGCTAATAATGCGCGTATTTTTTGTTTTTCTTCTGCGGTTAAAGCCATGTCTACCTCTTTCAGGACATAAATTTACGATTCAGCAACATTACGGATTTTTGTTATCTTTGAGGAGTCGGATGATTTTTCAGCCATGTTGTAATCTTGTTAATCATCTCGATATCGTCAGCAATATCTCTTGTGTCTGCTTGAATTACCAAAAAAACTAAATCGCAAGATGGGATAATCTGCCGATAAATTTTGTCATACTCTCGATCCTCTGCTTCGCTGCGTCCATATCCGGGCAAATCAATCACCGTTAAAGTGCCCCCTGTTGCCAGAGTAAATTCTTTAATTTGTGCCTGAGTTGTTCCGACAGTGGTGGGACTTGTTTTTAACTTAGCGTTAAAAAGATTGTTAATTGTAGTTGTTTTACCAACTCCAGATTTTCCAATCACGGCTACTTTGGGTGGTAACTGAGTCTCCTGTTTAAACTTATCCAGTATTAGCTGAAATTCTGATTCTGGAATAAGTTTTTTTATGTCTTCTACAGTTTGATTGTTAGCATCACCTTTTGTTGCAGAATTATTGACTCCTTTTTGACGTTCTTGATCAGCAAAAGCTTTGACTTCTGGAGCTGCTAATTCAAATGGATCGGCAGGCTGCACATTACCCAGCTTGAATCCAGCATAAGCATTCTGGATAATCTTGGTCAGCAAATTAATCAAACGATAACGCTTCAGCGCTGAGTAATATTCGATATTAGCTTCAGATATTTCTGTAGTTTCACTCAATCGTTTTATAATATCCTGGCAACGACGTTCGATTTCCTTTTTTGCCTCATCCGTAGGTGCATTTAATCGCTGGTTCCACCCGTTGGGAATCATTTTATCAACTTGATTTAAGCCAATGACAAGTCTAAATGGTGATTTGGTATTTTTTTTTCCAGAAAACCAGTCAACTAGGTTTTTGAATAATCCCATAATATTTCAACTCCTTGACAATACTTTCATTTTTAGGTGTTCTAGTCCCCATCCATAAACAGATGTATAAGGCACTACCTGATCTTTTTCAAAAATCACTTTTCCATTAATGACCCGGTGAAAAATACCATAAACATCATCGATTTTTTCAGGAATTAGCCTAGTTTGATCATCTGAAGGTTCTCGACTATCGATATTAAATGTATTTTCCCCTTCATAAACTCCCAGACAATCGATTTTATTCAAAGCCACTATGAGGAATAAAGACGGCTTAAATAATGGCTTTAACTTTTTCAAAAATATCTCATCCCGTTTGTAAGCCCTTGTATCTGCTTGAGTTACCCAGACTAAAGCATCAGCTTGAGGAATCCATTTTTTGTAGTAAGCCATATACTTTTTATCGTCAGTCAAACTCTCTCCAATTCCCGGCAGATCCACAACTCGTACTTTCTGATAGGGAAAATTCGAGTCGTTAGGGGGGTCTAAATCGACAAACTGAGGCTTTTTCGTACAAGCCACAGCATTATCGGTAGCCCAGTTTAGCCCAAATAAAGCATTAAGAGTGCTACTCTTGCCAACCCCAGTTTTGCCAAAAAATAAAATTGTTAGTGTATCCTTGTTAGACGAGGGCAAGTATCTACGGATTTTGGCTAAGTATCTGAGCGTTTCTTGAACCATAAGACAATTGGCAACTAATGATGCCCTTCTTTATCCCAGAATTTGGAGGGGCGACTATACCATAACATAACTGTTAAATTTAATATCTTGACACCTTACCTGTATCCTGTCAATACTCTTCCAATATTTTATATTTTGGTTCTGGCGATCGTGTAAAAATTGAGTTATGTGAGACGGCTTGTTTATCCCCCTTATTTTTTAAGAAAAGATGTCAAATGGGTTCTATAGGATAAAAAACCTGTTTTCTTTAGTCCTTCGACGTAAGTCCTGATAGAGTGAGAAGAAATTAGGAGACGGCAATGCCGTGTCCCTACATTATTTTGGGGTAGGGACACGGCACTGCCGTCTCCTCTCCTAGCCCAACAAGGCCAATAAATCTAAAATCTCAAACCGCCAAATGCCCAATTCAATTAGCCAAGTTCAGCCGCCACTGGAATTCATACCTCCAGCCTACAACCCGCTAGTGGTGCAAGGTTGTAAGCAAATTTTCCCGTGGTGGCTGCGATTTCGGACGAGTATCAGCCACGTTCAAGCCGAAAACGTCGAAACCCTCGCCGAACTATTCCACCAATTTCAAAATCAGAAAGTTCGCTTCTTGCTAGCCTTCCGCCACCCCAACTCAGACGATCCCTACTGTTTGGGACAACTAATTTGGAAACTCGTTCCCCAGGCAGCGCGGGCCAAAGGCATTCCCCTGCAATTCCCGGTACATTCCCACTTTATCTACGATCGTGGCATTCCCCTGTGGGCCGGTGCGGGAGTCGGCTGGTTGTATTCCCAACTCGGCGGCACTCCGATTGTTCGCGGCAAGATCGATCGCGTCGGATTGCGATCGGCCCGCAATTTATTTGCCAACAGCCAATTCCCGATCGCCGCAGCCCCAGAAGGCGCTACCAACGGTCACAATGAAATAGTTAGCCCCCTCGAACCGGGAATTGCTCAAATGGGTTTCTGGTGCGTTGAAGATTTGCTGAAAGCCGGACGCACTGAAAAAGTTTTAATTGTGCCGATCGGCATTCAATACCGCTATGTCAATCCACCTTGGCAACCCCTAGAAAAACTTTTAACTCAATTAGAAATTGATTGCGGACTGCCACCCTTAGAACGCACCGATATCGCTAATTTAGAGACTGCAAATCCCGATTCTGAAAATCACAATCACAAATTCCAATATCTGCGCCTGATTCGACTGGGCAGCCATTTGCTAGCAGTAATGGAAGAGTTTTACGGCCGTTTTTATCATAAAAATTTACAGCCAGAAACATCTATTTTAACATCATTATCCCTCCCCAACAAAACAGGAAATGATTCTGGCAATGAAGTAATGATGGCTCGACTGAAAGCCCTGTTAGACGTGGGTTTGCAAGTAGCCGAAGAATATTTTAACTTAAAGCCCAAAGGCAGTTTAATAGACCGCTGCCGCCGTGTGGAACAAGCAGGCTGGGAGTATATTTATCGAGAAGATATCAAAGATATTGCAGCACTTTCTCCCTTAGAAAGAGGATTAGCCGATCGCCTCGCTGAAGAAGCAAGTCTCCGGATGTGGCACATGAGACTTGTAGAAAGTTTCGTATCTGTCACGGGTAGGTATGTCGCAGAACAACTGACGGCAGAACGTTTGGCAGAAACAACTTTACTGCTATGGGACGTACTGGCTCGCATCAAAGGGGGAAATCCTTTCGGCAGACCGAAGTTGGGCAAACAGCAGGTACAAATGACCGTGGGCGAACCCATATCAGTGAGCGATCGTTGGGATCGATATCAAACCAGCCGCAGGTTAGCAGTTGCCGAGCTCACTCAAGACTTGCAATCAGCTTTAGAAGCAATGATTAAATCTTAATTACTCAGAGAAACAAGAGCTTCTACGGAAGAAGGAATATATATTTTTCTTCTCAACATTTTTTGTGGTGAATTATAAAGAAATTGTTATAAACTTTTGAGATAGGTCTAATGAACCGCAAACCCTCGCTCGACAATGAACCAATAAAAATTAGCGATGACTAACAAACCTATCGATTTGTCTACTAACTCCATTAAAGTAAAACTGCTGAATAATTTAGCGCAGGAATTGCTCACACCGCTCACTTCTGTCCTCGGCATGGCAAGCGTGTTGAAACAAGAAATTTATGGCCCCTTAACGAGCAAGCAAAAAGAATATATTGACGTGATCCAAGACAGCAGCCGCTCTTTGCGATCGCTAGTTGAAGAAATTTTGGAACTTGCAGAACTAGATGATTCTGCTTTTACCTTGAAGCGAACCGCAGTCGATATAGAAACTTTGTGCCAGCAGGTTGTGACAATCCTGTCGTCGGCGGCAAGTAGACGAGAGCAAGAAATTAATTTGTCGATGGGGCCCGGGTCGCGCATCTGGTTGATAGATAAAGATAAGGTTCAGCAAATGCTGCACCACTTAATTTTTAGCATTATTCAATCTGCTGGGGCAGGCAGCGTGATTCGAGTCCACGTTTCTCGGAAAGAAGACGGCATCAACATCGGAGTTTGGGTTTTTCATCCTTGGTTAGGGGAAAGTTTGCCCCATGCTAAACTCTACACCGACTACTTGTTGAAGGTCGGGTCAGGTAGCGGTTCGCCCTCGAACTCCGAAACCGAGTCCCCCGGACTCGAAGCGCAACTCCCGACACAAGGTTCGCAGCGATTAACGCTGGCGTTTTCTGAATTGGCGGCTTTGGTGGCCCAGAATGCCGAGGATACCGCACCGGTGTTAGCTGGTTACGGGGCGCGGGAACGCTTGGGGCTGCTGCTTTGCTGCCAATTGGTGGAAATTCAAGGCGGTCAACTTTCAATTCAAGGAACCCCGGAATCTGGATATCGCTACCTGCTCTGGCTGCCCTGCACAAATGCTACGGAATTGTTGGAAGGCTAAAGAAGGAAGAAGGAAGTTCGGCAACGGATTTTCTAACGGATGTAACGGATGGAAAGAAGAAGGAAGAAGAAACAAGTCATTTGTTAATTAATACTGAGATGTTGCACTATTCTCAATAAGGCTTTTAGGCGCGGGCTCGCGGGCCCCACCCACAAGAAATTTATTCTTTGTGGAGCAGGCCCGAAAATCCTTAAGCGAGAATGGTGCAAAATGGGAGTTACTAACACTTCTCGCTCCTTTTAGACTCAATTCCCAATTCCCAATTCCCACTTCCCAATTACCAATAATCAATCTAAAAATGAATTCAGTTTGGCAACAGTTAACTCTGGCAAATTTGCCGCTCTCTCAGTGGCAAAGTAGAAGTTATTTATTCAATTTGGCGATCGGCTCTTTACGCAGTTGGCGGCAGAGTAGCTGGCTGATGCAGTGGGCAGAACCCTTGGGTTTTGTTTTGCTGGCCTTAACTTTCGGTTTGGCGCCGTTTGTAAACAATGCCTTGGTGGGGGTGTTGATGGCGGCTAGCGCTGCATTTTGGGTGCTGCTAACTGTTTCGGACGATCGCGAGAGCCCCTTCACGCCAATTCATTTGCTGGTTCTGCTGTACTGGGGCATTGCCACCGTCGCAACGGCGATGTCGCCGGTGAAAGTCGCCGCTGCTACTGGTTGGAGCAAGCTAACGCTGTATTTGCTGTTTTTTGCGCTGATGGCTCGGATATTGCGATCGCCCCGTTGGCGATCGTGGTTAATTGCCGTATTTTTGAACATCTCTTTAATTGTCAGTTTCTACGGCGTGCGGCAGTGGATTGACAAAGTGCCGCCCTTAGCTACTTGGAACGATCCGACTTCTACTCAAGCCAATGTCACGCGAGTTTACAGCTTTCTGGGGAATCCTAACTTGCTTGGTTCCTATTTGCTGCCGGCCATTGCATTGAGCGCCGCCGCACTTTTTGTGTGGAAAGGATGGGGAACAAGAGTTTTAGCGCTGACGATGCTGGTGGTGAATTGCGCGTGTTTGCGCTACACCGACAGCCGGGGTGCTTGGATCGGTTTTGTGGCTCTACTGGTGGTATTTTTAGTGCTGCTGTGGTACTGGTACAGCCCTTTGATGCCTCGGTTCTGGCGAACTTGGGCCCTGCCGTTAGGGTTAGGAGGTTTGGCTGGGGCCTTAATTTTGGGAGTGGCTTTAGTGGAGCCTCTGCGCGATCGAGTTTCGAGTATGTTTATCGGCCGAGGTGACAGCAGCAACAATTTTCGGATTAATGTTTGGACGGCGGTGGTTGACATGATTCGCGATCGACCAATTCTCGGAATTGGGCCGGGAAACACTGCTTTTAATAAAGTTTATCCGCTTTATATGAGGCCGAGATTCACTGCTTTGAGCGCTTATTCCGTGCTGCTGGAAATTGCGGTGGAAACCGGTTTTATCGGTTTAATGTGTTTCCTTTGGCTGATGACTGTCACCGTCAATCAAGGTTTGTTGCAGATAAAAAATCTGCGGGATGCACAATTTAACATCTCTAATTTAGACGAAGAATCCCGAAATCCCAAATCTAAAATCCAAAATCTAAAATCGAATCAGGGGTTTTGGTTGATTGGGGCGATCGCAACTTTAGCCGGCATGATGGCCCACGGTTTTGTCGATACAGTTTGGTACAGGCCCGAAGTTAATATGCTTTGGTGGTTGATGGTGGCGATTATTGCTAGTTTTTACAGCAACTCGCACCAGCAGCAGCAAGATTCTGCTTTGACCGAGGGCGAGTAGATAGAATTGCTGGGGGGTATTTTCTCCCTGCCCGGTGGCAGGGCGGTTTCATTCTCAGGGAAATCATCGTTTTGTAGGGGTAGTGCCAAGAATGCCTACCCTCCACGAATGATGAAATCGATGTTTCAAATGTCGGGGTTCTTCACGAGGGTTTGCCCCTAGTCGCTCGAATGAAACAGCCCTGCGCCCGGTGTGGATTCCAGAAATAGCCGATACAGCAATGATTAAGAGTTATATCAGTGCAAAAAAAGAATGCAGCTTTATGCAAGCTGCAAACCATTATTGCCATAAGTTATTTCCAATTATTCAATTCTTAATCTCAAATCTCAAATGCTATAAGGTGCGGACGGCGCACCCGGCATAATACTACTACATACTACATACCTGTTGCGGTAAAGTGGTGATGGTACACTCTACCAAATTTATTGAAAATAACTCTTATTCTTCGCTCTCCGAAGGCATGATGAATCTCGGACACGCATATATTCCACCATTTCTATCTTTGCACCGCCGTCGCACCGACTGATTCGAGTTGAACAGCATTTTGACTGATTCATTAACGGCAGGGTTAACAGTCGCAGGAGTTGGGAGTGCTTTTGAGGCTTGACTTAGCTCCAGTACCGTTATAATTGCCAGTATGGTTGATGAAAACAAAACTGTGCGTTTCATTTATTTGTTTTTTCCTCGTTTAATCGTTGACGTGCCATCCCTATCCATATATCCTCATCGAGTTCTTGAGAATCCGCATACTTTAGACAAATTTTCCACTGCGGTAGCGCTGCCTTAGTATTTTTCATTTTTTCTAGGACTTGCGCTTTTAAGCAGTAAGTTGCTGGGCCTTCACTATCAAGTTTAATCGCTTCATCCAGATGCTGCAATGCCTCTGAATATCGACCCTGTTCTAGGCGAGCCCATCCCAAGTTTTTGAGTAAAGAATATTTTACTCGATCGTCCTCAGCTAATTTCAAACCTTGCCACAGGAAGTGAACGGCAGCCGGATAGTTTTTTTGATCAACTATATATAACCTAGCCAGGTTGCTGTAAGCAGCAGGCAGACCGAGTTTTGCAGCTTGCAGATATTTTCCTCGGGCGCATTGTAAATCTTGCACCTCTTCGCAAAGCCATCCTAAATTGTAAAGAGCTGTTCGGCTTTTTGGATCTACAGCGAGCGCTAACTCATATGCTTTTTGAGTATCCGCCAATCTATTGGCTTTGTAGTTTTCAAATGCCATATTATTAAAAAAAGATGCCAGTTCCGGCCGCCCAATTTTCCAGCCGCCAAAGCCTACTGCTAGGATCAGCAAGAAGGCTCCCCACTTCGAGTTGTGATGCTTTTTTGCTGGCTCTTTCATGGCATTGAAAATGTTAGCTAATGGTGTCATTTTTAGCATTTTTTAACTTGAGAGTTGAGCGATATTTTTGTTCCAGATTTAATTGCCACCCTAATGGCATATAAACGAAATGACTCAGGTTTGAGCCCATTTCTTATAAGAGTTTGTCAGTCCACAGCCGAATGCTTGGGTAATGCTCCCACTACCTAGATGTATTCGAGCATAGGTTAATCATTCCTGAGACTCCACAAGCCATCCGGATATTTTCAGAAAAAAAGAACCGGGAAGCAGGAAGAAGGTAGAACTGTTCCTTTGTCTAAGTAATAATACTTAGCTGGCGGTCAGTTGATCGACAGTATGCGACTTTATGAGGAGATACAGCGTATTCCAGGTTTATGAAGTGTAGGAACTTAGCCTGGGCCGTTTGCCTACCGGGAGCGAACGAGCTGGGGTTTAGTTCCTCAACATAGAATCTTCTGTAAGATGGACTCCGGTGAAATAGCTCTAATTAAGTTTGTAGTGACGATGGAAGCCCTCAAAATCCTCCCTTGAGGATTTTGAAAAAAATTATGATGAATAATGAACCGAACTCGATTTAAAATAGCCAATCATTAATGAGCAATCACCCATCATGAATCACTAATGACCGAAAACATCTAGGATACAAGCCCCCGGATTCATCCGTCCAGAAGTAAAACACCTGTATCCGATGAAACTTGCCCCCCGAATTTATCCGTGGGGTCAATGCTTCAATTCTTTAATCTAAAATCTAAAATATAAAATCGATTGACTCCTGACTAATAAACATCTCCATAAATTAACTTTCAACCTTAGAGTAGCAAATGTTTTAGTTGATTTTTCGGAGATGTCTAATGAGCCATGACTCATGACTCATTACTCATTAGTCATTACTAATGACTAATGACTAATATTGCTTCATCGCTCTTTCCATATCCCGCTTATCTTCGCGTTTCTTCAAATCTTCGCGCTTGTCGTACAGTTTTTTCCCTTTACCCAAACCGATATCCAGTTTTACCCAGCCGCCTTTCAAATACATTTTTAACGGCACTAAAGTCAAGCCTTTTTCTTCCACTTTGCCGATTAATTTGCGAATTTCCTGCTTGTGCATCAGCAATTTACGGGTGCGGCGGGGTTCGTGATTAAAATAGTTGCTAGCACTTCTCCAGGGCGAAATGTGAACGTTGATCAGCCACAGTTCTCCGTTCCGAACTAAACCATATCCGTCGCGCAAATTGGCTTTTCCTTCCCGAATAGATTTGACTTCGGTTCCCTTCAACTCGATGCCCACTTGGTATGTCTCTATAATTTCATAGAGATGGCGCGCTTGTCGGTTATCGCTAACAATTTTGTATCCTGGACTTTTTTCGCTCATTTTTACCTCTGTTAAAATTAATTATTATAACGCTAGCTTCTCTGTAGAGAAAATCGAAGCTTGACAAAACTTAAATAATCGGTCTGGACATTACCAATTTGGCTGAGCTAAGATGTCACCAACGTGAATGTCAAGCGGTATCATGCAGCGCACCAATATCACTGATTCTGCGATTCCAGATTCTGTTACTCCTCATCCTGCGGTTAATTTGGTTTGGCTGGCTCCTTTTTTGCTGGCGCTTGCTTGGTTTTGGGCCAATATCTCGGCTGTTAAGTGGCTGTTATCCTCGTTTGTTGAGATACCCACACTGTACAAGATAGTAATTGGTTTTCTGATTGTAGCATTAGTAGTGCGATCGACTGGGAACTCCGTTAGCGCAGCCCGCCCCTACGGGGGCTACGCCAACGAAGAGGATCGCCCGCCCGAATTTTCACCCAATTTCGTTTTGAGGCGAGATCCGCTGCTATTAATGTTGGGTGCGGGTATTTGCTCGATCGCCCTTCAGTACATAATTGATATCAAACAAGTTACTGTCCTGCTATTTATCCTCGGAACTTACGGGCTGTGCGGCTTATTGGTGGAGCCGAACTTTTGGCGAAAAAACTTACCAGTTGCGGGCTTGCTGGCTTGTATTTTACCATTTAATAGTCAGTTGAATAGCGGGTTAGGTTTGCCGGCGCGAGTGCTTACTGCTCAGGTAGTAGAACAGTTGCTCTCTATGCTGCACATTGGGGCTATTTCTTCTTACGATATTATCGTTTTGGAAAACGGCATCGCTCACGTTGACGTGCCTTGTAGCGGCATTAAAACCCTCTTAGTCGGGACGCTATTTTTGCTAGCTGCTACCTGGCTGGAAGGGCGTAAATTGAGCTTAAGATGGCTAGCAGTCGGCGCTGCTAATCTCTTAATGTTGGTGTGTGCTAACGTTGCGCGGGTTGCCGTGTTAGTCCTGGTTTCAGAAGTGTTTAACCAGCCAAACCTAGCACAAATTATGCACGTTCCTCTGGGAATTGTCGGTTTAGTATGTGCTTCTTTTGTGACGTGGTTAATGCTGCAACGAGTACCGAAATTTCAGCCAGAAAAAACCAGCAGTGTTTCTGCAAAACCAAACTCAGAAATTCTGCAAAATCACCCTTTAGCCAAACCAGGAATAATTGCAGCAGTCACAGTTTTGGCAGTAATAGCTCAACTGTCTCATGTAGAAACGTCAAAAATGGCGATCGCACCTTTAAGATTGCCTGAATACATTAAATCAGAGTCGATTCCCCTGAATGCTAGCGAACAAAAATTCTTTGGCAACTATCCAGACACGCAAACACAAAAAATCAGATTTGTCGCCGGCAACTTGCGCGGTTCCATGCTCACCGTAGCGAGCACATCCTGGCAAACTTATCACGCCCCCGAGTTGTGTTTTGTAGCGAGCGGAATTCCCGTCAATCGCATAGAAAAAAAACAACTAACTCCTTCAGTAACAGCGCGCTGGCTGTCTCTCAAAAACGACCAATTATCAGCAGCATACTGGCTGCAATCTGCACAGCTAACTACCGATAACTTCTTGTCCCGTATCGGCAGCGACCTTACCCAAAAAAATCACAATTGGGTGCTAGTTTCCATTTTGTTTGACAGTTCGTTACAAGCAGAAAATCAGGAAGTAAAAGAGTTTGCTAGTAATGTATACGATACCGTCAAAAAAAGCTTCCAAGGAGAAATGAATGAAAATTAAACAGGTATTTGATGGACTTGTTAAAACAATTTTTTGGCTGTGGAATTTGACTTTTTTATCGATTGTTTACTTAGGAATTTTGCCGATTATAGGAGGGCCATTAATTAGGGCGACAATCGATGGCATCGTCCCGCTAGAGTTTTCTTTGACGATGGCAGCTACGATCGCAGTACCCACTGTATGTACAGTAATAGGAGCTAGGCGTTTTAGCAAGCAACCCCTACAGCTAATGCGTTGGTTTTACGGCGTAGAAGCACCGCTATTTTTGCTTTGTTTGCTTCGCTTATTCCTGCTACGAGAACTCACTCCAGCTAGTTCTCAAATCATCGCTACTATTGCTTTGTGCATAGCAGCGTTTTCAGTGGAAATGCTGTACGGATATCTGGGTAAAAGAGAAAATGTGCAAACTATTTTCGATTCCCAGAATTTCCATAAGAAACCGCCTCGTTTTTTCAGTTTAATCGGAGAAAAGCGAAGTGCGTGGCTGCAATTAGGATGTCACAGTTTAATGGTAGTAGTTGGTATTTGGGCTGCAACTTTGCTGATTTATTACGCTGTACCTGTGGCATTGTATACACTTTATGGATTCTTCACTGTAGTCATTGAATTTTTCAAGTTTACATGGGTATCAGCATTGTGGGATATCTTTAGAGACGGGGCGTGGATATCGGTTTTAAGCTTGGGTTTAACTTGGATAGGGCTATCCTTGATATTCTTTGGTTTAACCTGTAGCTTATTCGTTGTCATGCCTTCGCTGTACGGCTTTCTCTACATTGATTCCGGGCGTAAAATATGGCAGAGTTTTGCTGCACAATACGGGAAAAATAAAGCGCTAATCGGAAGTTTGGGAGTCATAGCAGCTTGGCTGGCTATTTTCTCGGCTTTGCAGCAGCAGCCACAAGTTGCAGCACTGAAAATGTTGGCGACTCCCCCCGCAAATGACACGGTTCGCCAAACTTTATTAGCAAAGTCTGATATGATTCGATCGGGCTTAGTTAACGCTTATTTGTCCCCTTACCGCTACCTGAGCACTGTAGGAGAAAACAACCACATTTATGAGATATACAAAAATATTTGGATTTTCCCTGACGAAGCGGCTCAAACTTTGCAGAGCAGCTATAATTTTTTAATGTCGCCGTTTTTGTATCAAGGCTCTAGTGCTGATGTGGAAAAAGCCGAAAAACTCTACGGCGAATTCTTCGATACGGAACTGCAAAAAGGCGACACAGCAGCAGTAAAACACGCGGTGCAGTCAACATCAAACCGGGAAGAAGCTAAAGCTGGTTTGCTGAATGTCAATCAGGAAAAAGTATGGTTGCAGTCGCAAGAAGTGACAGTCAAAGAAAACGGCGACTGGGCTGACGTTCAACTCTACGAAGTTTACAAAAATCAAACGCCGAACTTGCAAGAAGTATTCTACTACTTTTCGCTGCCGGAAAGCGCCGCAGTTACAGGAGTTTGGCTGGGCGATACTGGCGATTTAAACAAACGTTTTGTATTTACCGTATCGCCTCGCGGTGCCGCCCAGCAAGTCTACAATCAACAGGTAGTAGAAAGAGTCGATCCGGCTTTGCTAGAACAAATTGGCCCCAAACAATACCGCTTGCGGGCTTTTCCAATCCCGGCAAAACGAGAATTTACCCAAACTGACGGGCCAACGGAAATGCACCTGTGGCTTACTTACAAAGTCATGCGCCAGCCGCAGGGTTGGGCTATGCCTATTTTGGCTGAAAAACGCAACATTTTTTGGAACCAAAATACTCGCCGCACGATCGCCGGAAAAGAGGTAAAATACAGCGGGAAAGAAGCAAGAGAAACTTGGCTGCCACCCTTTTTGCCCGCAGCCGCACAGCAACCGCTAACAGCGCAGCAGGCGATTCTACCGGGAGGAAATATCATTTCTGCTAAGCCGTTGGCTGATGCAAATTACTCGTTACCGCAAGGCAAGAAATTTGCAGTTATTCTCGATACTTCCCGCAGCATGGCGGCGGAAAATAAGGATGTAAAAGAGACTTTTGAATGGTTGAAAGCTAATGCAGCAGCCAAGAATGCTGTTGATTTGTATGTAGCCAGCGCTGCGGGAATGCCACCTAAGTTAGTAGAAAATGTACGCAATTTTGATGCAGCAAAGGCGACATTTTACGGTACAATCCAGCTCAAAGATATGTTGCAACAGTTTGCACAGTTGCGGGGCGATAAAAGTTACGATACTGTATTTTTGGTGAGCGATCGCCACAGTTACGAATTATCGGACGATCGCAAACTTAAACTTTCCATCTCTGCACCGCTGTGGACAGTACATTTGGGAGGTTTGCCCCCCGGCTACGACGACGCAACTTTGAAGGTGATTCAAGATAGTGGCGGCGGAGTTGCTACGGATATGAAAGAGGCGATGCAGCGAGTAGCAACAACAGCAGCTTCGGGCCCATCTACAGTTAGCGTTGTTGACGGCTATGCTTGGAGTTATGCCAAAACGCCGCAGTCGAAAAAGACTGCAAAATCGGCGACAGTCGCAGAGTTAAAAGATACCGGAAATGAAGGCTTTAAACCGATAGCTGCGCGGCAGTTGATAACTGCACTTAGCAAGCAGAAAAATTCAAATCAATTGACGCAACTGGATGCGATGCACGCAGTAGCTAAAAATTTCAAAGTGGTGACGCCTTATTCTTCGATGATTGTGTTAGTTAATGACGCGCAAAGGGAGCAGCTAAAAGCAGCGGAAGCTAAGAGCGATCGATTTGACAGAGAGGTAGAATCGGGTAAGGAACAGTTGAGTAAGCCGAATAATCCTCTGAATGTTTCGGGGGTTCCTGAACCGGAAGAATGGCTACTGTTGACGGTAGGTGCGATCGGGCTTTTGGCGGTTTTCCTCCGTCAGCGGCGCGCCAAAATGGTAGGTTGAAAGATGGTTCGGCGGTTGAAACTGCTCCTTGTCAAACAAAGTCTGCCTCCGCAGACTAAGAGAGTGAGGGGGTATTTAAGCCGGACTTGATATCAAATACTAATCTACAGTCGTCTTGAGACGACTTGAGCTATGAGACAGGGGTTTAAACCCCTGTCGGACTTAGCTAATAACGAATAACTAATCTATCTCCACAAAAACCCGATCGCCCTCAATCTTTACCGGATAAGATTCCAGGGAATCGGCGGGTGCATTCAAACATTTACCGCTATCTAATTTGTACTGATACTTATGGAACGGACAGGTAATGATACCGTTGCTTACCTTACCCATGTCGATCGGATATTCTAAATGAGTGCAAGCATTGCGGTAACAAGTGACATTCAGGCCTTGACGATTCAAAATCACTGAAGTTTCGTCAACTTTTACCTTCAACACACCCCCTTCGGGAACTTGATTTAGTGCTGTTACCTCTACCCACATAAAATATTTTTCCTCCGAAAAAACCAGATCGGGACTGACGCAGAACCTAATTATGTAGGGTGCGCTTTGCACACCTTACTGCTATCCGTAGCGTGTCAAGCCACTTTTGCGTAAGTCCAGATTATCTTATTCCAGCTTTTCCCTACGGATGAATCTGGCTCAAAATCACCCTCAACCGATCGTAATCATCCTTCAACAAAACACTCAAACTCCTCCCCGCTTCCACCAACCAAGATCGATCGCGCATCCGCAACTGATAAATCTCACGAATTGCCGCCGCCGTCAGCGCCTCCACCGGCGCATTAGCCACCCCCAGCAGCGTCCTCAAAAAATCTAACTGCACCGTAAAATCAATCACCTCATCCGGTTCGCAGCGATAAACCGCCTGGTGAATTTGCGGCGGGCGCGGTGGCAAATACTGATAAATTTTACCCCTAGATGGGCCGTGACCGTTCAACCTTTCCGGCGCAGCCTCATACCCGACAATCGCCACTCGAAACTCGGTTTTGAGCATCGCAAAAATCTGCGGTTGTTCTTCCCGCAACTCTTCCAGCGACAAACCCAAAGCGCGAGCTCTGTGCACCGAGTCGATCGGGCTAGTCGTAGCGTAATAAACCACGCCGTAAATTTGATTTTTTGACTCTTCATCCTCGGCCTTCACCCAACTCCCAAAAGGTGGCATCACGGGAAAGCTTAAGTCTTCCGGTTCCAAACATTGAGCCAAAAACTCCGAAGTTGCCGTCTCGATTACCTCAGCAATGCGATCGGGATGGCGCTCTTTTGTAGCAAATTGGGGTAAAGGTAAACGCATATTATATCGATTCCGGTGCAACCGGAATCATTGTTGACTGTTGACTGTTGACTGTTGACTGTGAGTCAAAAAAATGAAAATTGCGCGAATTATTTGTTGGCATCGGGATTCTACTTTACGCCCGACGCTGAAGCGCGGATTTGATATCATTCCGGCGCAGCCGGAATAGATATTAGTCAGTTGGTTGTTGGCAGTTGGTTGTTATTTATTATTTGTAAGTGGTACTAATAAACAATAACTGACAACTGTCAACTGTCAACTGTCAACTGTCAACAACCAACTGACTATTTCGCGCGACCAGCCGTAGCATCGACAAGTTCCAACTGCGACAGGCGGAACGTGATCAGCTTGTCCCAATTGCCGCCTTCAAACAGTACCGCGACTTTCCCGTCGCTAACTCGCTGGACTTGTCCTTGAAAGGCGTAGTAAATTTCACCCTTATCTTTAACTCGAACTGCCGAACCTGGAAAAATCATAATTCTTTGAATGTTAAGTTTGCTGGTTATAGTTTACCTTTTCTCGTTTCTAGTTCCCAAGCAGAGCCTGAGAACTAGGCAAATCTTCGTCAACCGGAAGACGCGAGGCAAAGCCTCGGAACGAGAGTTTGTTAGGCTAAGGCTGCTACGGAAACTTTACCGGCAATGCGGCCCGCGATCGCCCGCAACTCCCTCGCCGAAGCAGAACCCGGTTGTCCCACGACGATCGGCACCCCCGAATCGCCACCTTCCCGCAACGGAATTTCCAGCGGAATGCGGCCTAACAGCGGCACTCCCAACTCAGCAGCAGTTTTTTCCCCGCCGCCGGAACCGAAAATATCGTATTGCTTGTCGGGCATATCCGGCGGCACAAAATAGCTCATGTTTTCCACAATTCCCAACACCGACACTCCCAACTGCTGGAACATCTTTAAGCCCTTGCGGGAGTCCAACAAAGCCACAGTCTGCGGCGTCGTCACGATCACCACACCAGCCATCGGTACCGCTTGCGCCATTGTCAACTGCGCGTCTCCAGTACCCGGAGGCATATCGACAATCAAATAGTCTAAATCGCCCCAATTTACCTGATAGAGGAACTGCCGGATGATCCCGTTCAACATCGGGCCGCGCCAAATCACGGGTTGGTCTTTGTCAATTAAAAACGCCATCGACACTAATTTGACGCCGTAGTTGAAGGCGGGTTCGAGGCTTTCCCCGCTTTTTCCATCCCTAACCATCACTTTCGCGTCCCCCAAACCCAACATATTGGGGTCGTTGGGCCCATAGATATCCGCATCCAGCAAACCCACCTTAGCGCCGGTTTGCGCTAGCGCTACTGCCACGTTTACCGCCACCGTGCTTTTGCCGACGCCGCCTTTGCCGCTGGAAATTGCGATAATATTTTTAACGCCCTCAATGCCTTGGCGATCGACCACTCCCTTCTGCTGCGGCGTCTCGGCTGTCACCTCCACCGCCACTTTTTCGACTCCTGGCAACTGTTTGACCGCTTTTTGGCAATCTTCGACAATAAATTCTCGCAGCGGGCAAGCAGGCGTTGTCAGCACTAAAGTAAAACTGACGACACCGCCGTCAATTTTTATGTTACGAATCATGTTCAATTCCACCAAACTCTTTTGCAGTTCGGGGTCTTGCACAGGTCGCAGGATTTCTAAGACTGAACTAACATCGAGTGTATTGGGCATTGTGTTCTCCACCATAGCTCTGCAATTGGGTTAGCGAATTTTCGATCGCAGGTTTAAGTATATTTTTATTGCTATTTTTTAATGTAACTTCATAGCGATCATTTGCAGACCTGCGGTGGCATAATTACATGACGACAGGATTTGGGACTCACGGTCAATCTCAAACTCAAATGCGATCGGCAAGAATTTCTACGACCGAAAGCAATTTGGTCACAATAGGCGAATTGAGCCGTGGTCGCAATTCTTCAATCTAAAATCTAAAATCTTAAATCTTAAATCGGATGACAGTTTCTACAACACTTAAAACCGCCACTTCCCCGTTTTTGCCGCCCGCTGACTCTAGAGCTAGAGTCAGCCAATTTATGAAAAGCCTACAAGACGAAATTTGTCAATCCCTCGAACAGGTCGATGGCGTTGGCAAATTTAAGGAGGACTCTTGGGAACGCTCTGAAGGCGGCGGCGGACGTTCTCGCGTCATGCGGGAAGGCAATGTGTTTGAACAAGGGGGAGTCAATTTTTCCCAAGTTTGGGGCGAAAGTTTGCCGGCTTTGATTCTGGCAAAGCACCCAGAAGCTGCAGGTCACGATTTCTATGCAACGGGTACTTCGATGGTGCTGCACCCCCGCAATCCCTACTTGCCTACGGTTCACCTGAATTATCGCTATTTTGAGGCTGGGCCGATTTGGTGGTTTGGTGGCGGTGTGGATTTGACTCCTTATTACCCGTTGGCTGAGGATGCAGCTCATTTTCACAAAACTCTGAAAGCAGCTTGCGATCGCCACCATCCCGGCTATTATCCGACATTTAAACTCTGGTGCGACGAATATTTCTACCTCCCCCACCGCCAAGAAACCCGTGGCGTGGGTGGCCTGTTTTTTGACTACCAAAGCGCTCAAGGCGCGCTTTACCGCGACCATCATGTCAAAGGGAAGGCCGCTGAGTGCAGCAACAACATCGGGGTGCCGGAACCGAGGACTTGGGAGTCGCTGTTCGCTTTTGTACAGGACTGCGGCCGGGCATTTTTGCCGGCTTACACCCCCATTATTGAAAAGCACCGATCGAAAGAATACGGCGAGCGCGAGCGTAATTTCCAACTTTACCGCCGCGGCCGTTACGTTGAATTTAACTTAGTGTACGATCGAGGCACGACCTTTGGCTTACAAACCAACGGACGCACCGAATCGATTCTCATGTCCCTGCCACCTTTGGTACGCTGGGAATACTGCTACGAGCCAGAACCCAACTCTCCAGAAGCCGAACTCTACTCCAAGTTCCTAAAACCGCAAGATTGGGCGAATTGGATGCCTCAGCAGTCACCGACCTGAGTTAAACTACTGGGACAGTAACCACCGCGATAGATAATAAATTTGAGGGAAGGGTCAGTGATTCATATTGATCAAAAAACCCACACGCTTCAAGACGGTACAACAGTTATCGTCTTAGCACCGACAGGACGGTTGGACATCACTACAGCTTGGCAATTCCGCCTCAAGTTGCAAGAGTGTATTTCCAAACTCAGCCGCCATGTCGTAGTGAATCTTGGTCAGGTTAACTTTATCGATAGTTCTGGCCTGACCTCACTTGTAGCAGGTATGCGGGATGCGGATAAAGTTAAGGGAAGTTTCCGCATTTGCAATGTTCATCCAGAAGCCAAACTGGTGTTTGAAGTCACCATGATGGATTCTGTGTTTGAAATTTTTGAAACGGAAGAAGAAGCTCTAGAGGGGGTGCCGCGCGCAAGTTGAGCACTCCTGCTGGCATCGGTTGCAGTGTCGCGGGTAATTTAAGCTTGAGACTCAAAAGCGCGCAGAAACCCAGCAGAAGAAAGGGAAGCAGGTAAATTTTTGCCTGCTTCCTTATGCCTTATTCTTTTCTTGAAAGGTTGAGACGTTCACCAAAACACTGAAGTAGAAGAATACGTCAAGCTAAAGTCTTGCCTTCTATCCTAGATAGCTAAATCTTTCTTGCTTCTTTCTTGTTAGTTCTTGGTTCAGCCCAATATCTCAGCAGCAAAATCCTGACGCTTGACAAATCTAAAAGGGCCCATTAAAGCTCCCCAGATAGCCTTGCCTGTCGTGGGGCTTATTCCTTTGTCATAGCTGAGAAACTCCTCGCCTGCGGCTTCAAATCCCAAGTCTACTTGGTAATTTTGCCCCCCGTAGGCAAAGCCGCAGCGAGTGCCCTCCGGCAAAGATGCGCGAAAGCGATAGCCATTTGAGGCTAAATTTTGCACCGCAACCGAGAGGGTGCAGCCGGGAAGGAGTTGGATTTGCTCGTTCGTTAGCTTTCCAAGCAAGTCGGGGTTGCAACCGGCTCCTTTGACGGCTGCAATGTCGTTGAACATATAATACTGAGCTTCGATAAGTCCCGGCGCTATCTGTGAGTGCCTCAGTTGCACGATGCGGGGGCGGTATGGCTTGTCTAATTCCAGAATGTTAGCTTGTTCGGCAAACAGGGCAATGCTGGGCTCGGAAAATAGAGGAACGGGCAGTGGTCTTTGCCACAAACGAAGGTGTACGTACCAAGCCGGGTCTGCTAGCGCTTGTTCCCGGTTGTCAAATTCGCCCGCCATGTACTGGGCTAACGCTCTTAATTCAGGAGAAATTGTCATGTTTGTTGGATTTTTCAGGATTAGTGCTTGACAAAAAAAACTTATTGTGATACATGGCTAGCCGATCGGGGCAAGTCAGAAGATTAGATTTTTGACATCCACCCTGACCTAAAGGTACAGGGATTCCCAATCGTCACCGATTAGGTTTCTGCTTCATAGCACCCGCCCTAACAGATTTGCTCTGTTCGGGTCTTACGGTCGCTCCACAGACTGACACGGCTAGCCCAGCCGCCAAAATGTTTTTTCCTGCGTTAATGTCACGATCGTGGTTTGCGCCACACTTAGGGCATTCCCATTCTCGAATATTCAACGGCAATTTTTCAACAATGTGACAGCAGTTTCCACAGCGTTTAGAGCTCGGAAACCAGCGGTCTATTTTTACAAACTCTCGCCCATACCACTGGCACTTGTAACTTAGCTGGCGAATTAACTCGCCCCAACTAGCGTCACTAATAGCAAGAGCTAATTTATGGTTTTTCACCATATTCTTGATAGCCAAGTCCTCAACGACAATCGTTTGATTTTCACGAATGATTTGAGTTGTTAGCTTGTGCAAGAAATCTTTGCGGACATCGACTATTTGTGCGTGGACTCTAGCCAGTTGCACCCGCGCTTTTTCACGGTTACGACTTCCTTTTTGCTTTTTGGCTAGAGCTTTTTGCTTCCTTTTTAACTTCTTACGAAGCTGCTTGAAATGCTTGGGGTTGGCAATCTTATTGCCGTCGCTAGTAGCAATCAGGCTACTAATTCCCACGTCCAAGCCGATTGTTTTGTTTGTTTTGGGAAGTGGTTTGAGCGTGTAGTCGTCTACAAGTATAGAGACATACCAGTGTCCAGCCGGTGTTAGTTTTACCGTAATAGTAGAAGGAACACAGCTTGCTGGAATTTGTTTGCTCCAGCGAATAGGTAGCGGGTCATTGCACTTTGCCAGAAACACTTGCCCGTTTTTCCAACGGAAAGCTGACTTGGTGAACTCAGCGCTACCACCGTTGTGTTTTTTTTTGAAATTAGGGTACTTGGCTCGTCCCCCAAAGAAATTGGTAAAAGCTGTTTGAAGGTGTCTGAGTCCCTGTTGAAGAGGTACGCAACTAACTTCGTTGAGGAAGTCGAGTTCCTCTTCTTTTTTCCAATTCGTCAGCATCGAGGAAGTTTCTCTGTAGCCAACCCTCTCTTGACGCTCGTACCAAGCTTCCGTGCGGGCCGCCAAAGCCTTGTTATACACTAACCGGGTACAACCCATTGTCCGTCGCAAGAGATTTTCTTGCTCGACGGTCGGGTAGAATCGGTAGCGGTAGGCTTTTTCCATCTTCACGCTCTAGCACGTCTTTTGTGAGTTAGTCGCTTTGGTTTTGTGTCTTTTTGTGAAGCCGTCCTATAAGGACGGGGTTTCTACCCATTTTTCTGATGAGCGATCCCAGAAGAGCTATGATTGTAAAGATACTGGGGTTTTGCCCCTCCTATTGCGACATATTAATGGTTGCTGCCGATCGCGCGTAAAATTTTTTTGATAAAATTTTGTCTCGCAAGGAGGCGGCAACGCTTAAAAAACTGGCAATCTTTGTCAGCCCGATCGCAGAATTGACTCCCCGACTTTACTCACGCCGCGCTGGCACGCCCGCTACGGCAAAATTATTTATCTATAAGACTCAGGTGAACAATAACCGTACTGTTTCAGATACTAAGCGAAGTTTCTATACGATTCACACTCGACCGATCAACTCAATTTACCGTCGAGTGGTGGAAGAGTTGATGGTAGAAATGCACTTGCTTTCGGCGAATGCCGATTTTCAATACGACCCGATTTATGCTTTGGGTGTAGTGACAGCTTTCGATCGATTCATGCTTGGGTACGCGCCAGAAGCAGACAGAGTTTCGATTTTTAACGCTTTGTGCAAGTCCCTAGAAGACGATCCAGAGCGCTACAAGCAAGACGCTCAGCGATTGGAAAGCTTGGCGGATAGACTTTCCGGGCAAGAGTTGCTCTCGTGGCTCGATCGCTCGACTAGCTTTGAAGATACAGCGGATTTGCAAGCGTCTTTAGGGGCGATCGCCAGCAACCCTCAATTTAAGTACAGTCGCTTGTTCGCGATCGGTTTGTTCTCGCTATTAGAAAAAGCTGACCCTAACTTGGTAAAAGACCAAGAAACGCGAAACAACGCGATCGCCAAAGTCAGTGCGGCCTTGCACCTCCCAGAAGACAAAGTTAGCAAAGATTTAGATTTGTACCGCAGCAATTTGGAAAAAATGGCTCAAGCACGAATAGTGCTTCAAGATGTCATCCAAGCGGAACGGAAAAAACGCGAAAAACGAGAGACAAAAGTTACCGCTGGCCCTTCGGCTGAGTCTTCTGACAGTAACAATTAATTGTTTGAAGGAAGAAGGAAGAAGGAAGAAGGAAGAAGGAAGAAGGAAGAAGGAAGAAGGAAGGGAGAATTTTTTATTTGAAGTAACAAATAAAGAAAACTCTTAAATTTTAATTTTTTGTTCTTGAATTCTGGCTTCTGCCTTCTGGCTTCTGCCTTCATATCGTTTCCGGTTGCATCAAAATAATAAAATCGAGTCAACAGTTAATACTCAACCATTCATTTTTTCCAGCCGCCCGTCAACAGTCAACAGTCAACAGTCAACAGTCAACAGTCAACAGTCAACAGTCAACAGTCAACAGTCAACAGTCAACA
>NZ_JAUBVF010000023.1:0-93047 GCF_036705685.1 Microcoleus sp. AT3-A2 | reverse complement strand
GACTAATTATAAAATGGAACCGAAAAATAAAAAATAAAGGTAACTTAGTTAATGCAGTTTAGATGTCGAACAGCTTATATAATTAGAAACCGGATTTCTGTAGTTGTTAATAGTCCTGGATGCACGGGTTGTCTAGAAAGCCGATTTCTGAGCGGGTGGCTGCTTGCCAAAGGTATGATTGAGAGTAGAAACCGGATTTCTGAGGTAAAGTGCGTCTGGGACTGGTTAATTGTTAATTATCGATCGAGCGGCTTCTAGCAGCAGGCGCTGTTCGGCGCGGACGATCGCCCTGCTAGTTTGTTCTGCAGCATCGACATTGACCGAAATAGACGAAATTCCCCACCGCACGAAGGATTCAACTGTATCGGGATACAATGCGGGAGCGTCGCCACAGATCGAGCAAGGAATGCCGGCAGCCCTCGCCTCTTTGATTAATTCTTCGATCGCCCTCATCACTGCTCGATCGCGCCCGTTGAAAGCACCTGCTACCTGGTCGGAGTTGCGGTGACTGCCTAACAGAAATTGGGTTAAATCGTTGGTGCCGATAGAAATTCCTTGAACTCCGGCTTTTACGTAATCTGGTAATAAAAATAACACTGAAGGAACTTCCGCCATAATCCACATTTGAAATTCTGGCGCTCGGTTTTTCCAAACTGTTTCTAAGCGCTGGCGGCAGTAGATAAACTCCTCAACCGAGCGCACGAAAGGCAAAATTAAATTAACATTTGTATGACCTGACTCGTAGACTTTTTGAAGTACGCACAGTTCCCAATCAAATAACTCCGGTTCAAAGGTATAACTGAAACTGCCGTGGGCGCCTGAGTCCCGCAAATCCAGAGAGCGATAAAATATTGGCCGCGGCGAAACGGCAGCAGCAAATAAACTCAGGCAATCCGCCATGCGATCGACAAATTCCGATTGGCGGCCGTCTTGTAGCCAAACTTTGGGGTTTTGACAGTCCAAAGCTTCTAATGCCATTAATTCCGATCGCAGCAATCCGATGCCGTCTATTGGCAGATTTTTGAGGCGGTCAATCGAACTTGTTTGGCTGACATTAACTAGCAGTTGAGTCGCCGTTGGTGGGCCCCAAACATATTGACTAGACTCAGATTGTCGAGCTTTAGGCGCGGAATTGGACGATCGATCAGAGGTAGAAGATTGGTGCTTGGCTATTGACATTTTGGCTGCTGTACTGTATATATCGACCTTTTTGGCTGTGTCCCGAAGTCGGCGGCTGTCTCCTGTCTCGATCGCATCCGGTTGGGTGAGGGCAAAAACTTCTCCGCTATCGCCGTCTACCAAAACCGAATCGCCCGAGGCGATCGCCCGAGTGGCGCCGGCAACTCCCACAACGGCGGGAATCCCCAATTCTCTCGCTAAAATGGCGCCGTGGCAGGTCATGCCTCCTTGTTCCGCAACCACCCCAGCAGCCACTTTTAGCCAAGGCAGCCAATTCGGATCGATTGTCGGGGCTACCAAAATGCCTCCGGCTAAGAATTCCACGTTTTCTGGGTGGGAATTAGTCATAACTTGGGCAATTGCTTCGGCTTTTCCTGATGCTGCTGCCAAACCTCTGAGTATCGCAGGAGTCCGGGCTGGGGCGATCGAGTTTGGGTGCGGGAGGGCGATCGGATTTTCCTCTACCGGCACGACTTTTTCCCCTTTCACAAGACGAACTTGAGTGAAATAAAACTGCGGTTCGCCGCTGTTTGCTGTCTGGTTTAGCGTCCATTCCAAAATTAAATCGGAGTCAAATTCTGCGATCGCTTTTTTACTCAATTCAATGATTTCTTGCAGTTGCGATTCCTCTAAAACGTATTCTGTTTGTGCTTCCTCTCCCAGCGCTAAAACTTGCACGCAACAGTCAGTAAAATCAGGAATTATAAATGGAGAATCGGGAATTGGAAAAGCAGCAAACTTGCCCAGCAGCAGTTTTTTTTTCGGTTCACCATCGCCGGCTTTGAGATTGTAGGCTAATGTTTTGTAACCGATCCGCTGGAATTTAACCGCAGTTGTTTCTGGCTGCACTTGATAGTAATCGGGGATGGTTTCTCCCCTAGCGAGGGACAATCCCAAACCGCTTGTGGCTTGGATTTCCCACTGTGCGCCCGCCTTTGTTTTCACCTCGCCCGCAGCGATCGCTTCTTGAAGTGGCTGCACCAAAACTGCGGGATTGATTTGCTGTACCCGCAGGCCGCACCGCTGCCAGTAAAATAGACTTCGGGCTCTGAACATTTCTGCCCAAGCTCGTTTGAGTCCTGCCCCAAGGGCTTCGGGTTCTGCCCGTACTGCCTGAGATTCCAGAATACCGACTGTTTTCGGGTTCCAGGAAGTCAGGGAAGGGCGAAAAATTAAGGCTGTGGAGTTTAAGTTTGACTGTGAGTTGAGTTGAGAAACAGCAGACTCTAGGGTGGAGAGCAGTGAATCTGACAGTTTGCCGGCGAGGATTTGGTGGCGGATGCTGCGGGCGATCGATTGCAGTTGTCTGGGTTCATCGACATTCAAGTGCAGGGAAGAGTGTGGCCAGTCAGCAAACAGCGGTTCTAGGCAGTCGATCGACTCTAAAAACTGCCAGAATGTAGTAGCCGGCACGACAAAACCCGGTACAACAGGATGATTTTTCTGGAGCAAACAGCTCAAGTAAAATGCTTTTTCTCCCACTGCATCTCGGTCTGAAGGTTGAATTTTGTCTAACCAGTAGAGGTTTTTCACGCTGCGAGCCTGTCGGTGGAAACTGATTGAAGTTGAAAGTTTTTCCCATTAATCACTTACGACAATTTTAGGATGAACAAGCGAAAATGGACGGGATTAGTCAAATCTTTTCTCAATCTATTTCTTAAGTCTAACTGTCCTCTTTGTCAGCGACCGGCCGCCGGAGAGTTTTGTGCGTACTGTCACAAGCAACTTCAGCGATGTCAGTTAAGCGATCCCGGTCGATTTTGGCATTCAGAGCAGCGTGTTTTTGTGTGGGGTGAGTATGGCGGGGTTCTCAAACGGGCGATCGCAGCTTTGAAATATGACGGCAATCCGCAATTAGCCAAACCTCTAGGCGGCTGGCTGGCAGAAGCTTGGCTGAGTTTTCCCGAATTAGCTATAGACAATTTAACAGTTGTACCGATTCCCCTGCATCAAGAAAAGCTCAAGGAGCGCGGTTTTAACCAGGCCGAACTTTTGGCTGAAAGTTTTTGCGAGCTGACTGGTTTGCCTTTGCAGCGGCACGGTTTGGAGCGGGTGAAAAATACTCAGGCTTTATTCGCTCTGACGCCACAGCAGCGACAAGCGGAAATGAAAAATGCTTTAAGTTTGGGGAAAGATTTTCGTCGTCGCCTCCCGCGCGATCGAGTGTTGTTAGTTGATGATATTTACACTAGCGGTACTACGGTTAAGTCGGCAATTAAAATATTGGAACAGTCGGGAATTTCGGTTTATGGAACTGTGGCACTTGCAACTCCGAATAAGAGCGATCGGTAAGCTGTGACTGCCTTTAATTTTAAACAGCTTTGTAGTGAGGAAATGATATTTATCAGGATTTGCGAAGAATATTTTTTGGGAAAAACGAACCGCGAAGACGCGAAGTCCGCGAAGGAAGAGAAAGAAGAGAGAGAGTTTAGGCCGAAAGCGGGAATTGGTTGCTGATGTTCCACCGGCTGCCGTCGTGAAGCAGTAAAGTTAACGCGGAAGCGGTAAACTCAAAGTGGAGCGATCGCCCTGCAAATTCCAACCAAGCCGTTTGAAAATTCTCCTTAGTTAAATCGCGAAAGGCTACTGTCATGTGCGGTACAAATGAGCGACTTTGAGAAACTCGATCGACAATTCCCAAATTTGCCTCCATATAACTCATCAAATCTTTGTGAATCTCCAGCAATTCGGGTGATTTGACAACATCAGCGTAAATGACGCGCGGCGCGAAAGCAGCAAAACCGGATAGAGTAACGGGAATGGGCAGCCGATTTGCCGAAAACTCCTTCAAACTTTGCTCTAATGTTGGAACATCCTCCGCTAACAAGTGAAAAGGAGGTTGCAGCGTGATGTGCGGCGGCGAATTCAAAGCACCGCGGCTGTTGTAGTGTTCCGCAAAATACCGTTGAATCTCAGTAATCTGGTGTTCAATATCGGGAGGCGGCACTAGGGCAATAAAAAATCGCTGTTTTGACTGGTTCATGGGATAACATCGCAGTTAAGAAAGGATGGTGCAAAATGGAATATAGAGCATTTGCCCTAGATCCCATTGCTGATCACCTATGCCCAATCTAAAATATAAAATCTAAAATCCCAAATAAAAATGCCTTGGTTTGTCAAAATTGAACAAGGAATTGTCGAAAAGCCTGTCTTTGACCAATACGTGCCAGCTCACAGAGCTTATGTCCGAGAGTTGATTTCTAAAGGACACCGAGCGAAAACTGGCTACTGGGCGCGACGGGGCGGCGGTATGTTGATGTTTGAGGCGGGTTCCATGGATGAGGCGAAGGCGATCGTCGCTGAAGACCCGCTGGTGAAGAACGGTTGCGTTATTTATGAAATTTATCACTGGTGTGTGGTTGAAGAATAAATAACTGTGTTATACTCATATGTGAACTGGACCCACGCGATTCCAACGCCCAAATCTTGTCAGGACCGGAAGGTAGCAGCAACACGGGATGCTTGTAATAGGCGTGGTCTCCGGTTCACCCAGTTTTATGAGGTGTAGATCCTATGCCTGGTTTCGGAGATATTTTACAAAAAGCAGTTTACCTTGGTGTCGGGCTAGCTTCCTATGCTGGTGAAAAAGCTGGCAGCAAGTTAACTGAATTACGCACTGAAGCCCAAAAGCTGGCAGACGAATTGGTGAAGCGGGGCGAGATGTCCACCGAAGAAGCTCGCCGCTTTGTTGATGATATGGTACAACAGGCTCAACAGCAGCCCCCCGTAGCCGAGGCTGGGAACGAAAAACCGGCTGAACCTCGGCGGATTGAAATTATTTCTGAGGAAGAAGATGTCTCGGCAAAAGATGCTAAAGAGACAGGCGGCGTAGACAAGCTCCGCGAACAGGTGCAGAATTTACAAGAGGAATTGCGACGACTGAAGCGGGATTAAGCTGGAAAAAGCTCGCGCAGCAAAGCATGAAGGGAACTCAGGATAATACTCTTGAGTTCCCTTTTTAAATATCTGCCCTGTCAGATGTGGACGGATATCCGGCAATAGGTAATAGAATTGGAAGTAGGTGCGATCGCTTCGCATGAGGCTGGCTGCACGTATCTGTAAAATATTTTGTAATAGCAAGCTGTCAAATTCATGGAAGATTGGTCTAAAGATTTTTTTGGAGTAATGGAAAATGCTGTTTCTGAAGTAGAGCATTTTTTCAGCGAAATGGGCGAAGAGTTTGTCGAAATGCTGGACGTTTTGGCAAAAATGTCGGAAGAGTTTACAGAACAAGTACAAAATAATCTGATTAATGACATTGACGGTTATTTCAATGAATTTGACGGTTTATTTAATGAATTTATCGAACCGATAATTGAAATTTACCGCGACTTCGACCCTGAGTTTGATGAGATAGATTTGTCGATGGTGACTTATGTAGACCCTTCGCCGACGCAGCAGCCGGCTTGTCGCGGTTGTCGTAACTATCACGGTCAAGTTTACGGGGGAAATTTGTTGGTTTGTGCGATGCACCCTACCGGTGTGGAATCGGAGAGTTGTGCTGATTGGGAAACTGACAGCGATATGAATTTTTAAGAGTTTTTGAGGGTTTAATGGCTTATGGTAACGTCAATTCAGTCTCCGTCAAAGATTTCTCTGGAAGAGTTTTTGCTATTGCCAGAAACTAAGCCGGCTAGCGAGTATGTTGATGGTCAAATTTATCAAAAAGATATGCCACAAGGAAAACACAGTACGTTACAATTCGAGTTTCCATCTGTTATTAATCGAGTTGGCAAACCGCAGAAGTTAGCTTATGCGTTTCCAGAATTGCGCTGCACTTTTGGGGGACGTTCTATTGTTCCAGATATAGCAGTGTTCGAGTGGCCGCGGATTCCTCTGAATTCTCTGGGAAAAATTGAAAATAGGTTTGAAATTGCTCCGGATTGGACAATTGAAATTTTATCGCCAGAGCAAAGTTCAAGTCGCGTAATTAATAAGATTCTGTTTTGCCTCAAAAATCACACTAAATTGGGTTGGCTGATTGACCCGGAGGAAGAATTGGTAATTGTTTTTAAACCGCAGCAAGAACCTGAGATTAAGGAGAATGAAGATATTTTACCTGTTCTCGATGTGCTGTCGGATTTGCAAATGTCGGCGGCGGATTTGTTTGGGCTGTTAAGTTTCGATCGCCCGTGAGTTACAGTTGAGTATAGGGAATTTTGCATCTAACGGCATTTAAAGGTGAATCGCTCAACGGCTAATAATTCGCAATTTGGATTTCCGAATATGCCGCCATCGCTGCAATTGCGACACTATCAGCGAGTGGCGGTTGCTAATTGGTTTGCGAATCAGGGACGCGGTACGCTGAAGATGGCGACGGGTAGCGGCAAGACGATTACTGCACTGGCGATCGCCACTGAATTATACAATAAAATTAACCTGCAAGTCCTGCTGGTAATTTGCCCTTACTGCCACCTGGTGAATCAGTGGGCGCGCGAATCCGAGAAATTTGGTTTAAAACCTATTTTGGCTTTTGATAGCGCCCGCAGTTGGCAAAATAAGCTGGCTGCGGGTTTGTATGAAGTGCGCTCTGGCGAGCGAGCATTTCTCACAATCATCACTACTAATGCTACCTTAATGGGAGATAGTTTGCGATCGCAACTGCGCTATTTCCCAGAAAAAACCCTGATTATTGGAGACGAAGTTCACAACTTAGGCGCGCCCCGTTTAGGAGAAAGTTTGCCGCGCAATATTGGACTGCGGCTCGCCCTTTCCGCCACCCCAGAAAGGCATTTCGACGAACAAGGAACCGAAGCTATTTTAGATTATTTCGGCCCTGTTTTGCAGCCGGAACTCACCTTAGCCGACGCCATCCGCCAAAAAGCATTAGTACATTATTTATACTATCCAATTTTAGTAGAATTGACAGAAGCCGAAACCCGCAAGTATTCCCGCTTAACTCAAAAGATTGGCTGGGCGCTTTGGGGCGATGAAAAAGTAGAAGAAAACGATGCTTTAACGACTTTATTAATGCAGCGAGCCCGGTTGATTGGGGCGGCGGCTAATAAATTAGTAGCTTTGCGAGAATTAATGATTCACCGTCTCGACACAGCCCATACTTTATTTTACTGCGGCGACGGTGCGATCGAAGGAGGTGCGCGCCGAAATAACAACCGCCAACTAACAGAAACTGCGAAGTTATTGGGTTCAGAATTAGGCTACCGAGTTAACACTTATACTGCGGCAACTCCTTTAGCAGAAAGAGAACGATTGCGCCAGCAATTTGAGAGTGGAGAATTGCAAGGTTTAGTCGCGATTCGCTGTTTGGATGAAGGCGTGGATATTCCAGCAATTCGCAATGCTGTAATTTTAGCAAGCAGCAGCAATCCGCGCCAGTTTATTCAGCGTCGGGGACGCATTTTGCGGCCGCATCCGGGGAAGGAAAGGGCAACTTTATTTGACATGATAGTTTTGCCTCCGGATTTGGGCAGAGAAACCTTAGAAGTCGAGCGCAATTTGCTGCGAAAAGAGTTGAAGCGGTTCTTGGAATTTGCCGATTTAGCCGACAATGCTGGGGAAGCTAGAGTGAAATTGCTGCAACTTCAGAAGCGTTACGGGCTATTAGACATTTGACATTTATTAAGGTTCGGTTTATGTTTGAGAATAGAGAATTATTTGATCGCAGTTTTAGTTGCTACTTTTAATATTTGCACAAAAAATATGACTGAAAATATGAATGAAAATCTGATGATAGCATTTAGATATGAAGATAGCGCGATCGCAGCCATACCGACAAGCATTGTAGCAGAAAAGCGTTCTGCTTATCAAACTCATCAGGAATTCAGCGACGTACAGCAACCAATTACTAGCGCGCCACCGGAAGTACGTCAAATTATCGAGCGGGTATTGGAAATTGAAAAAGATAAGTTGTACATGAGAGCTCCCCGCCACATTAACGATGACATTTTAAAAATCATTAAGGAAGCAATTGTATGAAGTTAATCTCAATTACTCTATGCAACTTTCGTCAATTTTACGGCAAAAGCCCCGAAATTAGACTAGCTTGGGGCGGGCAAAATATTACAGTAATTCACGGGAATAATGGCGCTGGAAAAACTGCCTTAATGAATGCCTTTACGTGGGTACTTTACGGAAAATTTAGCGCAGCTTTTGCGGCAGAAGAACAATTAGTAAACAAGCGCGCTCTGGCTGAGGCGGAAATGGGAAAAGCCGTAGGTTGTTGGGCGGAAATTGTGTTTGAACACGACAGCACGCGCTACCAAGCAAGACGTATCTGTCGTGCTTATAAAAGTGGAAACACTGTAGAACATGGCAAGAGTGAATTGTTTCTTAATGTAGCAAAAGATAACGGTCTCTGGCTGAAGCCGGATCAGCATCCCGATGATATTATCGGGCGGATTTTGCCGGAAAGTTTACATAAATATTTCTTTTTTGACGGGGAGCGAATCGAGCAAATTGTCCGCTATGACAAGAAGGCAGAAATTGCGGAAGCTACTAAGGAGTTGCTGGGGGTGGAAGTGTTGAATCGATCGATCCGGCATTTAGGAGAAGCAAAAAAATCTCTAGAGACCGATTTAAATATAATTGGTAATGCTGAAACGAAGAAACTTTTAAAAGATAAGCAAAAGATTGAGCAAGAAGCTGATCAACTTTCCAGCAGACAAGTAGAAATAGAGCGGGAATTGGCGAACCAAGGGGAGTTAAAGAAAGCAGTTAATGGTAACTTGTTGGAACTTAGCGGTGCTGCGGATTTACAAAAGTTGCGAGACGAATTGCAAAAGCAACGAGATTTATTGAAGCAACAAATTGTACAGGCTACAGATGCTCTAAAACGAGCAATTTCTGTGCGCGGTTACGCAGTATTTCTGTCGGAGGCGGCGGCGGAATTTGAAGTAATTGTTGAAGGTTTGCGGGAATGTGGCTCGTTGCTTTCGGGGATTCAGCGACCGTTTTTAGAAGAGTTATTAGCGCAGCAGCGGTGTATCTGCGGTGCGGAATTAGTGGAGGGTTCTGAATCTCGCCAACAGGTTAGCGGTTGGATGGATAAGGCCGGTGTTGGCGATGTGGAAGAAACAACTATTCGGATTAGCGATCGGGTAAATGAAATTGATAAACAAGTGGCTGATTTTTGGGAGGAAATTGACCGACAGCAAGGCAATATCAGCCACGACAGAACCGAACTTTCTCGGGTAGAAAATCAGTTAGATGATATTCACAACAAGCTGCGAAATTTTCCTGACGAAGATGTCAGCCGCTTGCAAAAACGCTTGGATGAAATTGAGGCAAAAATTGGCGATTTGCACCGAGAAACAGGCTCTAATCAACAGCAGATTGAGAGTTTGAATGTGCAGGTGTCGGCTTTGGAAAAGCAAATCGATAAGCAGCAACTGAATGAGCAAAGGCAAGTATTAGCCCAGCGCCGGATTGCTGCGGCTCAGGATGCGATCGATCGCCTAACTGAAGTGCGATCGCGCTTAGAAAAACAGTTTTGTTCTCAGTTGGAAAAGCGAGTGCAAGATATTTTTAGTCAAATTTCTTTTACTCCTTACATCCCCAAGTTGAGCGATAAATACGAACTGACTCTAGTAGAAAATACGTCGGGACAAGAATCTTTGGTTGCCGCTTCTACGGGAGAAAATCAAATTCTCAGTTTGTCATTTATCGGGGGAATTATTGACGGCGTGCGGGAGTGGAGTCAAAAGAATACTTTGATGGGCCCGGATAGCAGTACATTTCCAATTGTGATGGATTCTCCCTTTGGCAGTTTGGACGAGATTTATCGCAAGCAAATCGCGAATAAGCTGCCGAAGTTGGCGAATCAATTGGTAGTTTTGGTAACTAAAACTCAGTGGCGCGGAGAAGTTGCTCAAGAGATGGAAAGTTGCACTGGTAGGGAATACGTGCTGGTGTACAATTCTCCGAAAGCTGATTGTGAAGAAGATGCGATCGAACTTGGCGGGACGCGCTATCCTTTAGTTAAGCGCAGTCCAAATGAATTTGAATATACGGAAATTGTAGAGGTGGAGTATGACTTCTAATTCGGCAATTACGCAGGCTTTGGAAACGGATATTTGGGTGAAGGCGACGTGGGAAGAGTTTCTAGCTTTCGCTGACGATTCAGCATGGGAGAAGGGTAAGTTTTATTACTATCAAGAACACATGAGGGTAGAAATGTCACCAGTAGGGCCATTGCACGGGCGTCAAAATTCAATTATGGCCTGTGTAGTTATTCTGTTTGCAACATTGAGAAATATCCGAGTAGTTCAGTTTACTAACACCAGTTTTCGCAAAGCTGGTATCGGCGAGTTTCAACCTGATTTAGCTTACTACATTGGTTCAGATTTAAGAGTGCCTCCTGATGATAGCAATTCTGCTGTTGATTTAAATCAATACGATCCGCCTAATTTGATAGTGGAAATTGGGGCGTCTTCTTTTAATGATGATTTAGGCGGCAAGCGGTTGCTTTACGAAGATGCAGGAATAAGTGAATATTGGGTTGAACGTGCAAACACGCGGGAGGTTTTTGCGTTTGCGATTAATGGCGGAGGTAGCGGGAGAATTCAAGAGTCGCGGGTTTTACCGGGGCTGGAAATTCGGTTAGTTGAGGAAGCTTTGAACCGGAGTCAAACCCAAGATGATGGGGAAATTAATCGCTGGTTGATTCAAACTTTTAGTCAAGGTTGAAGGGAGTTTGACGTGGAAAAAGAGTATCATAAGTTGGTGCGCGATCGCATTCCTGAAATTATTCGCCAAAGCGGGAATGAATGCGAGTTTGTAATTTTGTCGGAGGCAGAATACCGTCAAGCTTTGCTGCAGAAATTGATTGAAGAAGCGGGGGAAGCGGCGGAGGCTGATGAGGAAGATTTGGTGGCGGAATTGGCGGATTTGTATGAGGTGATAGATGCGGTGATGGCGAGTTTTGGCATTTCGGGCGATCGACTTTTGGACGAACAAATCAAGCGCCGGGAAGCAAGAGGAGGTTTTGCCCAAAAAATTATGTTGTTGCGGACATTCTGAAAATTATCTGCGTTAATCTGTGTTTATCTGCCTCTAATCTGCGGTTACTTTATCAATCAAATTACTCAGTTAAAAATTACATATTAATCCCAATGGCTGCTAACAAAATTAGAATTGCTAAAGATAAAGCGGAGTTAGTCAAATCATTAACTTTATCGGATAACAACACTGGCCCTTTCCAGACTTACGCCGATGTCATCGCCTTCGCCGCCTCCTTGGGAAAGCAGCGGAAAAAACGATCGCCTTTGGGGGAAATTTCTAAACGAGAACCGGGTGCGATCGATGTTGATATTTTTGTATCCAGGGGCTACGATATGGCGATTAAATTAATTGCGATCGCCGAAACCAAAAATCCTCAAATTCTCTCCCATCTTGACGAACAATTGGAAGCAGAACGGTTGCAAATTTTTGAAGAATATGCTAATGGTGGACTGGAAATCTTGCGCGAAGAGTTGCGGGGTGCGGCGGATTATACCGATCGCCTGTTGTTGGTTTTGATTTCTGAAAGAGACAACCAACATCGGTCAAATGAAGAATTCGATTTAAGCAAGTTCTTATTTTAATAGGTTCCCAATGAAGCACATCCCAAAAGATATAATCCAGAGATGCTTAAAGCAAGCTGCAAAATTTCTCGCTTACAGTTACTCAGCATTTATTATCTGCTATTTCATTCTCAAACTAATTTTTTGGGATGAACTGTGGATTATTGCCTTAATTACCACTTTTATACCATTAATTTTATTCCCAATTTTCCTGCTTCCTATCATCGGGGTGTCAATTATTAAAAAAAGATGGTTCGCTATTATTTCGGCGGTCGCCTGCTTTCTCCTAATAAGTTGGCTGCACGTCAAATACTTTTCTCCCGCACCCATCAAAATTACAGATTCGCAGCCCAGAATCAAAATTCTATCCCATAACATCAGTTGGCATAAAACTCAGTCACCTACTTTATTTAAACTGATTAACCAGCAAAAACCCGATATTATATTTTTACAAGAAATGGTTCAAGCACCTACCCAAAGAGCTTTTCCCGGGTTAAAAGCAGACTACCCCTATCAAATTGGCACTCACTCTGTAGGAATTTTCAGTAAATATCCAATTGTATCTAGCGAAATACTGCACTTAGCCGACCATCGAGAAACGCAGCAGCGGGCAATTATTAAATTTAACGAACAAGAAGTAGCGATTTATAATATGCAAGCTACCGGGCCGTGGTTGAAACTCTCTAAAAAATGGCGTTTTTTCAAAGTTCCAGTTTACAAATATGACAAACGATCGCCTGAAATTCAAGACTTAGTGCAGCGAGTTGAGCGAGAAACTCTGCCAGTAATTGTCGCGGGCGATTTTAATATGACAGACGAAACTCAAGACTATAACAGGGTGCAGAAAGTCATGCAAGATGCTTTCCGAAAATCGGGATGGGGGTTTGGTTTTACCTGGCCTCACGGTTGGGAACTTAAATTATTGGTAAAAAGGTCGAATTGGAGATTAAATTATCCGGTTTTTCGGATTGATTATATTTGGTATTCAAAGCATTGGGGTGCTAAATCGAGTTCGGTTTTGGAGGCAACCGAGTCCGATCATTTGCCTGTAGGAGCCGAACTTGTTTTGTTAAATGAAGCGGTATAAGGTATATAAATTGAGAGGTAAACTTTGGTACAATATCGAGCGGTAGTAGTGTTTTATAGACCGAAATTACTAAAAGTGATAATATAAATATACAATTTTCCTTGAGCTATATGTTAAAATAACTATTAGGTTGAGTGATTGACAAATGCCTACTGCTGCCCAGCTAGAGAGTTTATATCGCATCAGTTATCAACTGACCTACACGATGCTTCAGCCTATACATTTGATTTGTGTTGACGATCGCACTCGTAACGTATACATATTGGCTGGGTACGATGAAGAGCTTGAGTTCCAAATTTTACCCAATGGGGAGTTTGCTGATGAGCCAAGTTAACTATAACGCCATGTCGAATACTGAATTGAAACAGTATTTTCTTAAACATCGTGGAAATCGAGCCGCTTTTCAGGCGTACTTAGACAGAATCAATCAGCATCCGCTGAGGATTATTGCAAGTCCCGGCGATCCAGATTTTGATGAGAAAGTTCAAGCCGCAATTCGCCGCAAGTTAGAAGTGGCCAGAAATCGCAGCACTTGAATGAAGCTAGGGATACGGCACTGCCGTATCCTGTATTTCATCATACTTCATCCAATAGAAACTTAGCTAAGCACTGGCGGCAATCCTACCTCTTGCGGCTGCACAAACCTGCCATTAAAACTAATAGCTTTATCCTCAAAAGTCCTCGCTTCCGCTACCGCTTGCCGCAAATGAGCTCGATCCATATCGTCCTGAATTCCCCCTACCAAATATACAATTAACTTCGTCGCTAAATCCTTTCCAGAAACTAGCACTCGCTTTTTGTTCGGATCGTACAAAATCCCGTACCAGGCAGACTCAGGATTGTCCATGTGGCTAAATCCTTCATCCACATCGTACCTGCGGAGTTTGTCGAAAATAGATTTCAGGGAAAGTTTCTTTCTAAATACTAGAATTCCCAAAGCATTAGCTAAAGCAATTTGACCGACTGGACGGAACAAAATATTTCCCTCGCCCCCTGGCTTTTCAAAACTAAATCGGCGCAATTCTGCCGTTTCTTCGCCGCTTTCAATTCTTTGATAGCTGGGTAAAGTTGCTAAATGATCGAACAATTTTTTAAACTCTTCAATTCCCTCTTTCAGTTCTTCATCTTCGGGACGCATGGGAATTAAACCTTTTCGTTCCGGCTTCCAATGAGGGAATTTGTATTCTAAATACCGTTCGGACATATCTTGCAGCGCTTGCAATGTGGTTAAGACAGTTGATTTGGCTGCGACTGTGGCGCTGTCCCAATTGACGCGGGGGTTTCTGTCATCTTGTTCTTTTAATAAGGGATGGGTGACGGCAATTTTTCGGGCGCAAATCGCAAATCCGTTGTCCTCGTTCAATAATGCTAGCTGGCCCTGACTCAGCGTTACCGCCATTAGGTTAACGTGCACAAAGATCGATCGCACGCGCCGTTGTGCTTGCTGTCGCGTTTCCCCCGCTACCGCCGCCGGGATAAACTCAATCCCGATTTTTTCATGAGCTAATTTATACACTGTTTCGGGGTCGATTTGATACTCTTCTGCTAAATCTTCCAGAGTAATTGCAGCGCCGACAGGTTTTTTATTTTTGTTGTATCTTTGCAGGATTCCGGTTTTAATTAAACTCATTAAACCTTGAACTCCCATCAGCCGATGCTGGCCGTCTAAGGCAAAAATTGAAACTTTTTGAGAGACATTCAAAAGCCCTAAGTTCTCGTTTTTATCAAAGGATGTAAATTCAGCAGCCGATTTAGTTGCTACGCCATTTTTATCCCATTCCTCGGCTAGAGGATTATCTACCCACGGGGGACTGACGACTACTAAAACTGCGGGGAATTTGTGCGATTTTCTGGCTGCTAAATATTGAGTTAGGGTGGCTTGGCGCGACCAATCTAAGGGACGCTGGATAATTTCGTCAATGGTTTCGTCGTCGCGGACGATGTTGTTGGTTTGGAGGTCGAATTTTTGGCGGAAAAGCGGCATTTGCGAGGCGAAACGGACGCGAGAGTCTAACCATTCTAGGGTGACTGAACCGATGTATGCTTCGCTGTTTCCCATCTGGGTTTTTTGTACGAAAATGCGATAGTCCTTTCCTAAATAATTATCTAATAAAAGTGCGATTTCCTGTCTGTCGCTATTTTCTTTTTCTAATATTTTAGTAGCGAGGTCATCCGCTGGGTTGGTGTTCATAGGCGGTTTTTATATAATTAGGCTATTTTTTCAAAAAATATCATATATTAAAGTTTATGTCAACACTTGTTTTTAAAAAAACCTTGTGAAATACTTAAGTTATGCCCTGCTAGACCAGCGACATACCATAGAATTTGCCAAAAGTCAATAGCTATTAATGCCCAATGCCCCATTCCCAATGCCCAATGCCCAATGCCCAATGCCCCATTCCCCATTCCCAATGCCCCATTCTAAAATATGTCTACTCCTTCTTTTGAATACATTTTGCCGGTAATTCGGGGCATTCAAGCGGGCCGCGAATATTACGTGTCGATGTGTCCGGTGCGTTTTTTGCCGAAATTGTTTCCCTTTGAATCTGAAGATTTGCCGCCGTCTATGCGGGCGAAACGCGCGCTTAACAAAGCTAGGATTCCCGAAATTGCTGAGTATTTTGTTAAGAATCCTACAAATTATACTTGTGGGGCAATTGCTGCTTCGATTGATGCGGATATTACTTTTGAAGCAGTGGGAAATGAGGCAGAAGAACGGAAAATCGGTCGCTTGCGAGTGCCGATGGATGCTAAGTTTACTATTAATGACGGACAGCATCGGCGCGTGGCTTTTGAGATGGCTTTGAGGGAAAATCCGCAGTTGGGATATGAGACGGTGGCGCTGATTTTGTTTCTCGATATTGGGTTGGAAAAATCGCAGCAGATGTTTGCTGATTTGAACGGTTTTCAAGTTCCTTTGGAGGCGTCGCTAAGTCTACTTTACAACCACCGGGACGATCGCGCTTTTGTGGTGAAGGCGGTTGTTAAGCAGGTTGAGGTTTTCCGGTGTTTGACTGAGATGGAGAAGGGGAGTTTGAACGGGCGATCGCACAAATTGTTTACGCTGAGTGCGATCGACCGTGCTATCATGGCTTTGCTGTCTAATATTGAGGGCAGCGAACAGGCAAAACCCTCTGGTTCTCGCACCAAAAAAGAACAGAAAGAGGAAGAACTTGCTCAAAAAATACAACTGGCGGTTAGTTATTGGAATGCGGTTAGCAGTTTTATTCCAGATTGGCAATTAGTTCTGCACAAGCAAGTTGCGGCGGGGGAAATGCGCCGGGATTGCGTACACTGTCACAGTGTTGTGCTTGAGAGTTTGGGGGAAGTTGGGGCGGCTTTGCTGTCGGTTTTTCCTGAGAGTTGGGAGGAACGTTTGAGCCTTTTGCAGCAGGTTGATTGGTCGATTTCTAATCCTGATTGGGAGAATGGGATTTTGTTGAAAGGGGGGATTTCTAAGTCGAGGGCGAGTGTTAGTTGGATGACTGATTATTTGAAGATGAGGTTGGGTTTGGAAACCGCAGATGCACGCAGACAGTGATATAATTATCTCCTGTTTAGGCTATAAAATTACTTTTTAGTCTGCTGACACTGCTTAAATTGTCTAGTTTCTGCGTTATGGTTGTGCCTTGCGGTTCTTAACTTTTTGTTGAAAAAAGTGTTAAATTTTAGGTCGGATTGTATTTAATCATAGCGGGATGAGGAAATGACTACAGGAGAAGAGTCCGAAAATAAGAATCTAGCATACTATCGACAACGTTTTGCCGCTCTTAATGTAAGTAATACACGCCAACGTGGTCAAGCTAATCATAAGCCAATATTAATCTTGTCAATCATCGATTTAATTTCTCAAGGAATAATTAGGTATAATAGAATTTATGTTTCAGACGACTTAATTAAAACCTTTAATAAATATTGGGATATCTTAGGTTCTGAATCTCATGATCGTGGTTTGCACTATCCATTTTGGCATTTGGAAGGCGATGGTTTCTGGCATAAAACATTAAAGTCGGGATTTAATGGTTCAAAGCCTAAGACCACTAACAAGCTAAGAGAAGCTGTAGAATACGGTAGTTGGGATAATGAATTATTCAATTTACTTCAAGACCAAAATTCGAGATCTCAATTAATAGATACACTGATTGCGACATGGTTTTCATTAAATAGGGAGGATATTGGAGATATTTTGCAAGTTAATCAAGACTTTGAAAAAGTTACTCAGACAGAAAGAGAACTATCAGACTCAGCATTAATTCCTGACGCAGAACCGAAATTTTATTTAACCAAATCTGCTGTTAGAAATGCTTTTTTCAGGAAAGCAGTAGTACATACCTATGATTACAAGTGTGCATTTTGTCGATTGAAAGTCATCAGGAATCTCACTCAAACTATTGTAGATGGCTCACATATTAAGCCGTTCTCAAAGTTTTATGATAATCAAATTAATAATGGGATATCATTGTGTAAAAATCATCATTGGGCTTTTGACCAGGGTTGGTTTGCTATAGATGATAATTACAGAATTATCGTCGCTGATGACTTAGAAGAGGAATCCCCCAATGCCAGATGTATGAAAGATTTTCATAGTGAAACTATTCTCCTGCCGGCTTCAGACCAAGATTTACCAAGACTTGAATCGCTAGAATGGCATCGGCTGAATGTATTTAGAGCTTAATTAACTAACTGAGGTTAAAGACATGACAGAAACAATGAAAATACCACTCTTTCCACCCCGTAGTGTTAGTGAGTTAGTGGCAGAAATAGAAAAATTAAGTAAAGAAATTAAAGAGTTATATTGTTTAGATGATATACCTTGGGTTTTAGGATATTCCGGCGGAAAAGACAGCACTACGGTAGTGCAGCTTATCTGGTATGCGATAGCAGAATTGCCACCTGAAAAAAGAATAAAAAAAATCTATGTAATCACAACAGATACACTTGTAGAAAACCCGATAGTTTCTACTTGGGTACGTCAGTCATTAAAACAGATGAAGTCTGCTGCTATAGAGCAACAGCTACCAATAGAACCTTATATGCTTTATCCAGATGTCAAAGATACTTTCTGGGTAAACTTGATGGGAAAAGGCTACCCAGCACCGAGACATGGATTTCGCTGGTGTACTGAACGCCTGAAAATCCTTCCCTCTAATCGCTTTGTTCGTGATATGGTGAGAATCAATGGAGAAGTGATTCTGATATTGGGTACTCGCAAAGCTGAAAGCATTAAACGCGCGGTTTCAATGGAGAAACATGAAATAGGTCGCATGAGTGACCGTCTAAATAATAATTCTAGTTCGATTAAATCTCTGCTTTATCAGAGTCCTAGTCTGCCTAATTCCCTAATTTATAGTCCGATAGAAGATTGGCGAACTGATGAAGTCTGGATTTATCTAAATCAGTGGGCTAATCCTTGGGAAAATAGCAACAAAGATTTATTTACGATGTATCGAGGTGCAACAGCCGACAATGAATGTCCTTTAGTTGTCGATACTTCTACCCCTAGCTGCGGCAGTTCTCGCTTTGGCTGCTGGGTTTGCACAATGGTAAGCCAAGATAAATCTATGGAGGCAATGATTCAAAACGATGAGGAAAAAGAATGGATGCAGCCTCTCCTCGATATTCGCAACGAATTAGACATTAAAAACGATCGCGAGAAAAGAGACTTCCGCCGCATCTACGGTAGAGTAGAACTGTTTGAACGCAACATGGGCGACGACACAACCTCCGTCGAACCCATCCCAGGGCCCTACACCAAATTCTGGCGAGAACACTGGCTGAGACGAGTCTTGGAAGCACAAACCCAAATCCGCAAAACCGCACCCCTAGAAATGCGCGACATCACCTTAATTACCCCAGAAGAACTTAGCGAAATCCGCCGCATTTGGCTGGAAGAAAAGCACGAATTCGACGACTCTTTACCCCGGATTTACGAAGAAGTTACGGGCGAACCTTTTGAAGATTCCCGTCCCGCCGCTGAAAGAAAACTCCTCGGTAGCGATGAATGGACTGCGATCGAAGAGATTTGCAGCGAGGATAAAATGCACCTCGAATTGATGGCAAAACTCCTGGATACAGAACGCCAATACTACACGAAGCCCCGCCGTACAGGCATTTACGGCGATTTGGACAAATGCTTTGAAACCAGTTCGCGATCGAAGGAAGAAGCGATTGGCAACGCCCACTATCAACGCAATTTAAAAAAAGCGGTGGAAGATATTAAAGCAAATCCGACGGAAAACATTCAGCAATTCAAAGATGCGATCGCCCAAACCAACAGTTCCGCCAAAAACGATACCGTTGATATTGCCAAACTTAAAGAAGAACTCGAAAGCAACAGCAATCAAAGCAGACAGCTATCTTGGGCGGATATTAAATTTTCACCGCCAAATTCAGGAGAGGAAAAACCTAGCGATTAGCACGCGCTAGCCTGCGGTTAAACCCAAACTTGTTGACAGCCACCCCGCCGAGCGATCGGATACAATAGGCTGTCAACTAACCTCATTATTGCCCAACCCTCATCGTTTAAATTACAAAATTTTTACGACCATGCTTAATCCTAATATTCCCCATCAGGATATTACATACAGCATCATCGGCTGTGCAATGAGAGTACACCGGAGGACGCAAAAAGGTTTAAGAGAAAAACATTACCAAAGAGCCTTTGATGCAGAAATGATAGAATCCGGTTTAACAACAGAAATGGAGTATCCCAGACAAATTTACGACGGTGAAGTTTGGATGGGAATCCTCTATCTAGACCATTGGGTGAATGAAGGTATTGTAGTAGAGGATAAAGCCGTAAATTATCCAATGACCGATAAAGATAAAGCTCAAATAATAGCTTACGTAGCAGCTACAGGAGCCCAAGTAGGTTTATTTATAAACTTTGGACGCAGCAAATTAGAATATCACCGCATCCTCCCACCAAAATCTGTACAAGGTTGGCAGAAACACATTCAACCATACTTGTGGACGCCGAAAACAAGTGGCAGGGGTTGGACAAGAGGAAGTTCAGGAACCTATGAAGAAACAGATGCCGAACTCCCCTTACCTTCCAGCATTCAGCCCCGGAACCAAGAGGAAGATTCAACCGATGTGATTGATTGGTAGCAAGGGGGGGACGGTTAGCAACGGATTTTGTAACGGATGTAACGGATGATTAGTGGGTGATTACCAAATCCGCTGCTAATCGCCCCCACCAACCACCCATCCGTTAAATCCGCTGCTAACCACCACCCCACCAACTACCCATCCGTTAAATCCGCTACGAAATCCCTCGCCAATAACCACCACCAACTAACCACTCATCCGTTAAATCCGCTACAAAATCCGTTGCTAACCGCCCCCCCACCAACCAACAACATCTACATCTATAATGCAATTCCTCGAACTCGTCCTCAAAAACTTCGGCCCCTATGCAGGTACCCAAACCATCAATCTCCGCCCCGAAAAAGACGGAAATCCCTGCCCAGTTATTTTATTTGGCGGCATGAATGGTGGCGGCAAAACCACCCTCATGGACGCCATTCGCCTCGCCCTCTACGGTGGCCGCGCCCAATGTTCCACCAGAGGCAATTTAAGCTACAGCGACTTTCTCAATCAATGCGTTAACCGCCACACTCCCCCATTAGAAGATACCCGCGTCGAACTAACATTTGAACAAGTCCAAGATGACAAATTAGCTCAATTTAAAATAGTTAGATACTGGAAAAAATTAGATATCAAAGACAACCTAAGCATTCTCATCTACAGCGAAATTGTCAGCGATTGGTGGTCGGACAAAGCAATTACTAACACCTGGGACGAATACATCGAAACCCTTTTACCCGTCGGAATATCCAACCTATTTTTGTTTGACGGCGAACAAGTAAAAGAACTCGCCGAACTCGAAACACCGCCAGAGTTTGTCGTCGGGGCGATTAAATCTCTTTTAGGTTTAGAATTAGCAGAACGCCTCGCCGTCGATTTAGAAATATTGGCCGGCCGCAAGCGGAAAGAAATTGCTGGCAAAAAAGAATTGGCTGCTTTAGAGAAAATCGAACAAACTTTTAAGAAAATTACTGATGAAATAGAGTTAGCTAAGCAAGAACAAGCCAGCTTTAAAAACGAATTAGATAAAGCTCAAAAAAATCAGAAACAAGCTTCAGAAAAGTTTATTTATGAAGGCGGAAAGATTGCCGCCGATCGCAGTCAGCTAGACAGCAAGCTAAACGACTACAGAAATCAGGCAAACAAAACCCGGCAAGCCATGATGGAATTGGCATCAAATACGCTACCACTCGCCCTAATTTCGCCCTTGCTAAGTGAAGCAAAAATTCAAGCAGAAACAGAAGCCAGCCAGCAGCAAGCAAAGATTGCCCAAAATGTTATCAAACAAAGAAGCGATCGCCTCCTCAACTATATCGCGGAAATCTCATTAAATCCCCAACAGCTAGATAAAATTCAAGACTTCATCCGCCAAGAAAACCAAGAACTCGAACAGCAAGCGGGAACAGACGTTCCGCCCTGGATGAACGCCGATAACAACAGCATCCAGCAACTAGAAAACCTCCTTAGCTACCAAATCAAAGCCCAGCAAATTCTAGCCCGCGACCAAATAGAAGAAATCAAAAGCATCGAAGCAGAAATCGACTTTACAGACAGACAACTCGCAGCCGCAGCTTCCCCCGAAGCCTACGAAAAACTAGAAGAAGAAGTCAGGAAAGCCCAAAAAGCAGTCGCTATCGCAGCCGCCGCCTGCGAATCAGCCAACCGCCGCGTCGATGAATTAGAGAGAGAATTAGCCAAAAACCAAAAAGAACTAGAAAACTACAGCAGCGAATACATCACGATCAGAAACAGCCAACACGTCATCGCTTCGATCGCCAAAGCCCAAGCCACCCTGAAACTCTTTAAAGAAAAACTCACCGTCAAAAAACTCAACAAACTCGAAATAGAAATTACCGACTGTTTCCGCTATCTGTTGCACAAAACCGACCTCGTGCACAGAGTTGCGATCGACACTCAAACATTTAGCCTCTCCATTTACGATCCAGAAGGCAAACCGGTACCCAAACACCGACTTTCAGCCGGGGAAAAACAATTGCTGGCGATCGCCTTTTTGTGGGGATTGGCTAGAGTATCCGGGAGACAATTGCCAGTAACGATCGACACTCCCTTGGGCCGCCTCGACTCCTCCCACAGAAACAACCTAGTGGAACGCTATTTCCCCTCAGCCAGCCACCAAGTCATCCTGCTTTCTACCGACACGGAAATTAGAAAAGTAGAATACGAAAAACTCCAAGAATTAGAGGCGATCGCCCACAGCTACCTCCTCAAATACGACTCGGCCAAACACCAAACCACCGTCGAAAAAGGTTACTTCTGGGAATGAACCGCAGATGAGGGCAGATGAACACGGATGAACGCAGATTGGATTGGATGGCATGGGGATTTTTGGTAGGGTTTTGGATGTGGGATGTTTTTAACCGCAGATGAGGGCAGATGAACACGGATGAACGCAGATTGGAATTGAATGGGATTACGGAAAAAATTATTGGTTGTGCTTTTAAGGTAGGAAATACTTTAGGTTGTGGATTTTTGGAGCAAGTTTATCAGAATTCTTTGGTTTATGAACTTCGCAAAACAGGGATGCTGGTTGAACCTCAGTTTGTCATTTATGTCCATTATGAAGATATAATCGTTGGGAAATTCGTACCAGATGTGTTGGTGGAAAGATCCGTGCTTGTAGAACTCAAAGCTATCAAATCACTGGGGGAAAGAGAAATGGCACAGTGTCTAAATGTCATAAAAGCTACCAAACTAACCGTCTGCTTGCTCATCAACTTCGGCAACCCTAAAGTAGAAATTCAACGAATAGTCAATAATTTCTAAACCGCAGATACAATCTCATGCTATTATCTGCGTTCATCCGTGTTCATCTGCCCTCATCTGCGGTTAAAAAATTATCAACCTATGGAACCACCAGTCGATCGCATCCGCCTCTCCCAAACAGGAAAAGACCAACTATCAAAACTGAAACGATCGACCAAAATCGATCAGTGGAATATTCTATGCAGGTGGGGATTTTGCCGATCGCTCGCCGAGCCCAGCATCCCATCCCCAGTACCAATTCCCAGCGACAGCAACGTCGAATTAAGCTGGGATGTCTTCGGCGGTGACATGGCCGATATCCTGATAATTGCCCTCAAGCAGCGCTGTCACCAAGATAATTTAGGCACAGAAAAAGAAACTCTAGCCAAACAGTTTCGCCTGCACTTGCACCGAGGGATTGGTTATTTGGCCGGCGATCCGAATATTAAGAAAATCGAAGACTTGGTGGCGATCTCTTTATCGCCTGAGAAATTAAGAAATTAACGGTTTGTTGACTGTTGACTGTTGGCTGTTGACTGTTAAGCAGCCCCAAACAAATAACAAGTAACAAATAACTTCCTACTTGAGTAACAGGGGGAAAAAATGCCCTACTGGGCCTTGACCTTCCCCAATATCCAAAGCATATTTGAGAGCAGTAGTCACATAATCCTTAGCCAATGTTACCGCTGTAAACAAATCTTTCCCCAAAGCCAAATTAGCAGCGATCGCAGCACTCAAAGTACAACCAGTCCCGTGAGTATTCCCAGTATCAACAGTCTCAGTCTTCAACACATCCAACCGCGTACCATCAAACCAAACATCAATTCCCCGCAAATCCCCCTTCATCCCGCCGCCCTTCACCAAAACAGCTTTTGCGCCCAAACGGTAAATCTGCTGCGCCGCCGATCGCATATCGTCTAGAGAAACAATCTCTAAACCGCTCAAAATCTGAGCCTCAAACCGATTCGGAGTCACGACAGCAGCCATTGGAATCAAAACATCCCGCAAAAATGCGATCGCCCCCTCATCAATCAATCGATCGCCAGATCGTGAAACCATCACCGGATCGACAACCAAATTCCCTATTCCCAAAGCTTCCACCTGTGAAGCCACCGCCACCATAATTTCCCGATTCAGCAGCATCCCAGTTTTCACAGCGTGCACCCCAATATCCCCAACCACCGCCTCAATTTGAGCCGCCACAGCCTCCGCAGACAAAGCATCAACTCGCATCACCCCCAAAGTATTTTGAGCCGTCACGCAAGTCAAAGCACTCGTACCGTGCACGCAGTGAAACGCAAAAGTCCGCAAATCCGCCTGAATTCCGGCCCCGCCGCCACTATCAGAACCCGCCACAGTCAAAGCCACAGGAATCTTCGATTTAATCATCTTATTTCAACCGCAGATAAACGCCAATTTTCTCCAGACAAATCCCATCTTATCCGCGTTCATCAGCGCTCATCCGCCCTCATCTGCGGTTAAAATTCCCAAACAAAATTAGCTATGATTAAAACAAATGTAAAGAATTATTGCAAACAACTGTGAAAATCACCCGAATCGACCTCAACTCTTGGATCTTCCACATCGCCGGCCAAACCATCCTCGTCGATCCCTGGCTGGTCGATCCCCTCGTATTTTACGGTCAACCCTGGCTGTTCACCGCCTACCACAACACCCCCGTCACCTTCACTCCCAGCACCTTACCGCCGATCGACCTCATCCTGATTTCCCAAGGATTAGACGACCACTGTCACAGACCAACACTCGAACAGCTCGATCGCACAATTCCCGCGATCGCCTCACCCACCGCCACCAAAGTCCTCAGAAGTTTAGGCTACACCAATATCACATCTTTAGCAAATTGGCAAGAGTTAAATTTTAAAGAAAAGTTACAAATTACCGCCGTACCCGGAGCCGAAATCGGGCCGGGACAGGAAGAAAACGGCTATTTGCTCAAAGATTTAAGCAGTGGCGAGACACTTTATTACGAACCGCACCTGCCACCATTAGACAAAGTTAAACAGAAAATAGACACAGTAGACGTAGCGATCGCCCCAGTCATCGGTCAAATCTTCCCATTCCTCGGACAAGTCATCATAGGCCCTTCGGAAGCCCTCCGCCTCGCCCAAACACTGAAACCTCGGTTTTTTCTGCCTACAGCGACGGGAGACATCCGAGCCACAGGCATTTTACCAATGTTAGTGCGATCGATCGGCAGCATTCCCGAATTTCGCGATTTACTAGCAAAATCCGGCCTCTCCACCCAACTCCTCGAACCCGAACCAGGCCAAACCCTGGAAATTTTAGATTTTAGATTTTAGATTTTTTAGATTTTAGATTTTAGATTTTTTAGATTTTAGATTTTAGATGCTCGATATTTTCGATTTTTTAGATGGGAGATTGGAGATTCAATGCCAAATCCCCAATCTAAAATCCAAAATCCCCAATCTAAAATCCCAAAATCCCCAATCTAAAATCTAAAATCTAAAATCATCTTGGTGGGCGACGGTTACGCAAAAACTCAGGAATATCCAATCCCAAATCCTGCGGCGGTTTCGCTTTCGGATCAGGCGTCTGTTGAGCAGGAGTTGTCGGCGCAGTTGCAGCCCGCCAAGGAGCATTAACATTTTGCGTCCGCCCCGGAGTCGGAGGCGCCGGAATTTCTCCCGAAAAACCAGTAGCGATCACAGTAATCTTAATTTCGCCCTGAAGCCGCTCGTCAATCACCGCTCCAAAAATAATATTGGCATTCGGATCGACAACCTCGTAAATCGTCTCAGCCGCCGCATTCACCTCGTGCAGCGTCATGTCAGTACCGCCAGTGATGTTAAACACCACACCTCTAGCGCCCTCAATAGACGAAGCTTCCAGCAGAGGCGAAGAAATAGCCTGCATCGCAGCCTCCCTAGCCCGCGACTTGCCAGAACCCACACCGATGCCCATCAAAGCCGAACCCGCATCAGCCATTACTGCCCGCACGTCAGCAAAGTCAACATTCACCAAACCGGGAATAGTAATAATGTCAGAAATACCCTGAACCCCTTGGCGCAGGATATCATCAGCAACTCGAAAAGCCTCTTGTACCGGCATTTGTTCCGAAATCACAGACAGCAGCTTGTCGTTAGGAATTACGATCAGCGTATCCACGCGCGTTTGCAAAGCCGCGATTCCTTCCTCAGCTTGGCTGGTGCGTCGCCGTCCCTCAAACGTAAAAGGCCGCGTCACTATGCCCACAGTCAAGGCGCCCATTTCCTTAGCCACCTCAGCCACAATCGGAGCCGCGCCCGTGCCCGTACCGCCGCCCATGCCGGCTGTGATAAATACCAAATCCGCATGATTCAGAGCATTAGCAACCTCGTCGCGAGATTCCTCCGCAGCCTTTTGACCAATCGCCGGATTGCCCCCTGCCCCCAAACCGCGCGTCAACTTCTGTCCGACTTGCAAGCGTTTCGGAGCATTTGAGAGAACCAGAGCTTGGGAATCTGTATTCACACACCAAAACTCGACACCAGAAACCTCGCTGGCAATCATCCGGTTAACGGCGTTGCCCCCACCGCCGCCGACGCCAATTACTTTGATTTTGGCAGCACTGCTGGGCATTATGTCTTTGGGATTGACCATAGGATCGATATCAATACTATCTACATTTACATAACCAGACTTGCGTCTAAAGGGATTGGCGGAATCTGCAGCCACCGGAAAATTTTTTACTTCTTCCGAAGGGGGACTGTCTTGGTCAGACCCCTGTCTATTATTAAGCTTCATTAGAGTCGGGGATAGTAGATTACAGCTTTTTAACTAAACGCCAATTCACAATCAACTATAGGCTAAGTTGCGTGAAAAACTAACACTGATCGATGCTTAATGTTAGCAATCTCGGATTTTGCCGGCCTCGCTAGCCGAGACCTCGCTTGACGCCCTCCAGGTACTTGACCGGATTAAGGCAATTGTAAGCAAGGCAGAAGGAAAAAAAATGGATACTAGCCCCAGACGCGGAGCGCTATCCAAAAACTGTGCTGATTTGAAGCCCTGCGTATCGATCCTGGTGGGCAACAATTCTGCCTATCGATCGATACCTTCTAGCTTCTGTTGACAGAAAATCAATTCTGGGCGCGAGTGGGTGCGGGAGTGGAACTCTCCAAACTGGGGGGGAGTTCTGGCAAATGGACGATCGGCGAAGCAGGATTTTTCAAGTCAATGTAGGCTATTTTGCTTGAATCTAGCTGTTTTGGCAATTGTCGCATTCGGTCTAAAACCTTAAGTTGCTCCGCAGTCTTGGAACTGTAGGGCCCTAAGTGTACGGTACCGATCTCTGTTTTCAAGATCAAGTTGTTCGGGTTTTGCCAATTAATCTCAAACACTTTCACCGTCAAGCCGCTGAGTCCTTGGTAAAACTTCTGCCAAGAGGCGCGATACTGTTCCAAAGGCCCGATGACTTTTAAAGTCGGCAAAGAACGCTGAGGCTGTGTTCCCGGAATGCTGCCGGGCCCGATCGAACTATTCTGCGATCGTACAGCAGTATAACTATCCGACGGCATCCAACCTCCGCGAGCATCCAGCCACCCCACTTTTTCCTTCTCACTGTTCGATCTCAACACCGCCGTCGGCTGCGCCACGGCCACCGGCAGGCGTTCTGCCACTTCTATAGTCAAACTCGGCGGAAACAAGTTACGAGTCACCTTCGCTTTGGCGATGGGCCCCGTTGACTCCAGCTTTTCGGCCAGGGCCTGCGGTTGAATCCCCCACAATGACTGCGGGTAAGACAGCGGCACCAAAGACCGCACCGCCTTATCCGATAGCCACTGATTGCCCTCCACCTTCACTTGTTCCGATCGGGCAATTAACCAAGCCGGCTGAGCAATCCACCACAGCAAACCCCCAGCCATTGCGCTAGCTGCCAGCATTTGCCACACAACAGCCGCCAATCGAGCGCGTCTCTGCTGCCGCAACTTTTGGCGCCTGCGCCCTAACTCTGTTTGAGAAACCGCTCCAAAACTAGCCATCTACGTCTTGACAATATAGTAATTAAGGATTAGCACAAATTCAAAACTGTTTAATCTCTGTCTCTTGATCCCTGTTTTCCCCTACCATTTAACCAGATCCCCGCAAATTTACCCAGACTCCGGTCAAGATCAGTAATATCACTGAGTCCGCTAGGTAATTAAAAAATTTTAATTAAGAATTCCCAATTCCCGCGCCGGGAAAACCCCTTACCAGCTCAAGGTTCTTTGGGTATTTAGGGCATTACCCCACAGTGCAAAAGGTTACAAATCAAACTAAACTCAGGCAAAGAAAGTTTAGACTTTCGATTAACTTTTTTAACTTTTATTCGGCTTCAATTGTGATCGCACTCGAATTAGACAGATTCTATAAAGCCTGCAACCCCAGCAAGACCCTTGTTGCGGGAGACCCAGGGGATTATCAATACTACATTGATTTTGGTTCCGTGCGTGGCGGTAAAATCATTGAATCTTTACAGCGAACCATTACCCGCATCTCCCCCAACGAGCCAACCTGTCAACTATTTACAGGACATATCGGCTGTGGCAAATCTACGGAATTGTTTCGACTGAAAGCTGAGTTAGAGCAAGAGGGTTTTTGCGTCGTCTACTTCGAGTCTTCCCAAGACTTAGACATGGGTGATGTAGATATCAGCGATATTTTGCTGAGCATTGCGCGCCAAGTCAGCGAAACTATGGAATCCGCTAGAATCAAACTCAGACCGAGCTATTTTACAAATCTGTTTGCAGAAGTGGCAGAGTTTTTGCAGACTCCCATAGATTTGTCAGCGGAAGCCGAGTTATCTATAGGCATTGCTAGAGTTACTGCTAAAACTAAAGACTCTCCCAAACTGCGATCGCAACTTAGGCAATATCTCGAACCCCGCACCAACAGCATCTTGCAGTCCATCAACGAAGAACTCCTCAACAAAGCTAACGCTGAACTAAAGCACCAAGGCAAAAAAGGGCTCGCAGTCATCGTTGACAACCTCGATCGCCTCGATGCCTCCCTCAAACCCAGCGGACGCACCCAGCCAGAATACTTGTTTTTAGACCGCGGCGAACAGTTGAAAAAACTCAGTTGCCATGTCGTCTACACGATTCCCCTGACTTTGATTTTTTCCAACGACTTCGGCCGCCTCGCCAGTCGATTTGGAGTCAAGCCCAAGGTGATGCCGATGGTACCAGTGCAAGTGCGATCGGGCGACGACCACATTGAAGGAATGGCACTGCTGCGCCAGCTAGTATTAGCTAGAGCTTTCCCCGCAGTTTCTCCCCATCAACGCATTGATTTGATTTCCCAGGTGTTTGACTCTCCCGAAACTTTAGACCGGCTTTGTCGGATTAGTGGCGGTCACGTTCGCAATCTACTGATGCTTTTGTATAGCTGTTTGCAGCACGAAGACCCTCCCTTCTCTCGCGAATGCCTCGAAAGCGTCATTCAAGAATATCGCGATGACCTTTTGGGAGCCATCAATGACATGGAATGGGAATTGCTGTTTCAAGTCGTCAACCGACAAAGTGTAACCGGCGAAGAAGAGTCTCAAATCTTGTTGCGAAGTATGTTTGTCTTTGAATACCGCGATCAAGAAGGTCGTTGGTTTGGGATTAATCCAGCCCTAGCCGAAACCAGAAAATATAAGGAGTGGCTGCAGCGCACTGAAGCAAAATAGTTGGGATTTTTGAGATAGCTTCGCGACTCTAATAACCCTTAACCACGAGGGACTTAGAAAGTATTTAACTGAAAATTCCTCGCTCACAACTCCGAAATTTTACCATCCAATACATAAATCAGTCAGTGGTTTTTGCCACTGGCTAATTTCTGTTGAATGCTGGCTATAGGCGGTGAATGTTATTGTCGTGTAAAACTTTGCCGCCACTAAGGACGTTGGTCACTCTCAACTCTCATATCTGCAATGTCAGACCCCCTATGTCTGTTTTTACCTGTTGCTCTTAATTTCACATAATCCCATCCCGGACGACATTTTTTGTTGCTGTTGTGCTAAATGCCTGCTACAGATATATCGAAGTTGTTTACTAATAGCTAGTAGTCGCGATGAGCATAGATTTAGCGGTTGGCTATTTATGATCTGTAGTCCTTTATATATAGCTGAATCAAAAAATCTAAGACAACCTTAAATTTTTATTCGCAAGTCTAGCATTCTCTGAGATTGAGAGGTATGATATCTTTACATTGGCTCTAATAACTATGTAAGTATTGATAGGACAAGTACGGAAAACTACGTATTTATACAGAGATAAAGCGCCCGACAGAGACGGTGATGTCTAAGTAGAGACGCTTTCACTCACGATTGGCGAGCGTTCGGTAATTGATTAATGCAAAAGAGGTGCACGCATGACCGATCTAATTAAGGTACAAGAAACTGCCAACTACAACGAGCGATCGCTCAAAACTCTGGTCAGATCCATCACAATGTCTCAACACCAATTCTCGCTAATTTTGGTGCGCTGCAACTACGAGCAGTTGCGACAGCAAATAGCGCAGCGGTTGCGAGAAGTGTCCCCAGTTCCAATTCAAGATATCGTCCTGCCAGCTTCAGTCAAAACCCTTTATACTACTCTGCAGGCAAGCACTTTCCAGGAGGGGTACTCGCCTGTCGGTGCCACCTCGGCTTTGATGGTATTCGGTTTAGAAACAGTAGTAGCGATCGACGAACTGATGGCTTCTACCAATCAAGTACGAGACGAATTTCGCAAAAATTTTTCTTGCCCAGTCATTTTGTGGGTAACAGATGACATCGTGACCAAAATGATTCGTCTGGCCCCGGATTTCAAAAGTTGGGCTGCCGCCACAATTAAATTTGAAATGGGCGTTGACGAATTAATTAATTTCCTCGCTAAGCGGGCAGATACTATATTTAAAATAGGCGAACTCAATCAAGAACTCGCCAGCAGCAACGTCAGCACCCTCGCTAATTGTGAGACCTGCGAAACCCCCTGCGAAAAACGCGGCCTGGAGCGCGAAATGATCCCGGGAGAACGCTTTCTAACTTTTAAATCTCAACCCCAAAACCGAGGACAATCAGATCTCCACTCGTATTCGCCGTTGAGTCCGGGCAATACCTTCGATTTGGCGATCGGCTCTTTGCCACGCCGAGAACTCGAATTAGCTTTAAGAGATTTACAAAATCGCGGTGAAGAATTAGAACCCGCCCTCAAAGCCAGCCTGCAATTCGTTCTCGGTCGAGATTACTATGTCAGCGACCAAACCGAAACAGCCTTAATTCACTACCAAGAAAGTTTAGTATTTTGGCAGCAGAAAACGGGCAACTGGGAACTGGCAAACTTGGAACATTCCGACTCCTCCTTGTCGAATCCTGTCCCCAAAATTTTATTTTTAGAGAGAGAAGGCATAGTGCTGTTTCACATAGCCCTGTGTCACCGCTTGCAAGCAGCCAGAAACCCGGTTGCCAACCGCCAGCACTGGGAAGAAGCTTGGATTAGCCTGGAACAATCTAGAAATGCTTTCTCCCTTGCCTCACGCCCGGAATTGGTAGCTGAGGTGACAGCACACCTCGGAGAAGTGCTGCAGCGCCTGAAAGCTTGGGGAGAGTTGCAAGCATTAGCTGAAAATTCTTTGCAGTTGCACTTCACTTACGGTACTCCCAGCCAACTAGCTCAAGATTACGGCTTTTTGGCTGAAGTTGCCCTGCAACAGTCGAGGTGGAGTCAAGCCCGCCAGCTAGCCGAGTTGGCTTTGGCGATTTTGGATCAAACGCCTAATGATTTGAGATTGCTGATTGAAGATTTGAGATTGGGGTTTGAGGGAAATTATCCAGAATTTCTGGGTACTAACGAGTCAAGTAACGAACCCAAATCTAAAATCCAACATCCTAAATCCGACAGGAGTTCGTATCTTTTACTTTTAGCGCGAAGTTTGCGACAGCTAGGGCAGTGGGAAGCGGCGGTTCATTCTTTGGAGTTGGCTCAATCTCAAAGCGAGCCGAAGTACGACCCCCGACTTTACATCGATATTTTGACGGAACTGCAAGCGGTTTATTTCGAGCAGGGAGAGTATCTTAAAGCGTTTCGGATTAAAAAAACCCAGCGGTCGATCGAATATCAATACGGATTTAGAGCTTTTATCGGAGCCAGCCAATTGCAGCAGCAGCGCCAAGCGGTCAATCCTTCAGGCCCCTCAGCTCAAAATCAAGCTGCCATCGCAGCGTCCATGACAGCTTACTCGCGCCAAACAGATATCAATAGCTTGCTAGAAAGAATTAGCAGGGACGACCATAAATTAACTATTATTCACGGGCCCAGCGGAGTCGGGAAAAGTTCTCTAGTCAATGCCGGCTTAGTACCAGCTTTGAAAAATATTACTCCGGGCGCGCGGGATACATTGCCCGTAGTAGTCAAAGTTTACACCGACTGGCTGGTGGAGTTAGAAAATGCTTTGAACAGCGCACTGTACGACAAACAAGCCGAAGAGGAAAGTAAATTAATCTCGAAAGGAGTACAGGAAATCCACAAAAGAAGTTGCTCGGTTATTCCTGCTCGCAGCTCGGAAGTCTCTTCTTTTATTATAGAGCAGTTGCGCGAGAATGCCACAAATAATTTGTTGACTGTGCTGATTTTCGATCAATTTGAAGAGTTTTTCTTTGTTTCGACTTCTGTGGCACAAAGACAACTTTTTTATAATTTTTTACGGTTGTTTTTGAACTTGCCTTATGTCAAGATAATTCTGTGCTTGCGCGAAGATTATTTGCACTACTTACTAGATTGCGATCGCTTCCCAAATCTTGATGCTATTAATAATAATATTCTCGACAAAAGTATCCGCTACCAACTGCGGAGTTTTTCTATCAAAGACGCGCGGGCTGTCATAGGACACTTAACCGAACGGGCGGAATTTTATTTAGAGCCAGCACTGATCGATGCTTTCGTAGAAGATTTAGCAGACGAACTGCAAGAAGTGCGACCAATCGAATTGCAGGTAGTAGGAGCGCAACTGCAAGAAGAAGGTATTACCAGTCTAGCACAATACCAGCAATTGGGGGACAATCCTAAAGCGGAATTAGTGAAACGATCGCTCGAAAGAGTTATCTCTGACTGTGGCCTGGTTAACGAAGACGCAGCTTGGAAAATCTTGTTTTCCTTGACAGATGAAAGAGGCGTTCGCCTGATAAAAACCAAACACGAACTCTCGTTAGTTACAGGCCCGCAGCCAGCCGATGCCCGCGAAACTGAATTATCGGCCAGCAGAAACAGAATTTCCCTACAGCGACAGTTCGCAAAAGACCCTGAAAGCCGACAAAAGAAAACCGACAACCTCGACTTAATTTTAGACATTTTAGTTGGTCACGGTTTGCTATTTCTGCTACGGGAAGCGCCCGAAGATCGCTATCAATTGGTACACGACTATTTAGTGCGACCAATCCGCCAAAGATTCGGCTTAGAAGCCAGACTCCACAAAGCAGAAGCAGACAAAAAAATGAGTCAAGCACAGCTCTACCGAGCCAATACTTTTCTCAAACAACTGCTGGGAGTAGCAGTGATCGGCGTCATGCTGCTAACCAGTTCCACCATCGCCGCCGTAAATTTTTGGTGGCGGGCAGTTGGTCAAAAACAGCTAGCTGTCGCTCAAACTCAGCGAGCTGAAATCAGTACCCTGACAGCAGCTTCTGAAGCACTTTATTTCTCAAATAACAAATTTGACGCCATGATGGAAAGTTTGAGAGCTGGTAAAAAGTGGAAACAGATCGAACACTCCCAACAAATGTATACTCTCAAAGACACCGAGATTTTGATTTCGGCTGCCCTCCAGCAGGCAGTTTATGGAGTCAAAGAACGCAACCGCTTGGAAGGACACGGCGATGTAGTTTGGGGCCTTAGCTTCAGTCCAGACGGCGAAACAATAGCTTCTTCCAGTGTAGATAAAACCGTCAAACTTTGGCGGCGCGACGGCAGTTTGTTGGCTACTTTCAAAGACCACACTAACAGCGTCTCCTGTGTCGCGTTCAGTCCCGACAACAAAACCATAGCCTCGGCAAGTTTAGATAAAACTGTCAAGATTTGGCAAACTGACGGCAGTTTGCTGGCTACTTTCAAAGGTCATACTAATAGCGTTACCAGCGTTGCTTTTAGTTCTGACGGTCAAACGATCGCCAGTGGATCTACAGATAAAACTATCAAACTTTGGAAAACCGACGGCACGCTGCTGCGAACGATCGAACAATTTGCTCCCGTAAATTGGCTAAGCTTCAGCCGCGACGGCAAAATAATCGCTGTGGCGAGCGATGACGGTACTGTGAAACTGTGGAGTTCTGACGGCCGGTTAATCGCTAATTTATGGCACAGCGAAAACAGACAACCCTCGAAAATTTACACCGTCAGTTTCTCGCCCGATGGTGAAACGATCGCCAGTGCGGGTGAAGATAAAACGGTGAAAATCTGGAGCATCGCTGCACTCAAACGCCCACCAACAGAAAATTCCACACAAGCCAAAAAAGGTGAACTGCTAACAACTTTGCGGGGACACAGCAAGTGGGTATTTGGTGTCAGTTTCTCTCCCGACGGTCAAACACTTGCTTCTGGAAGTGCAGACGGGACTGTCAAACTCTGGAGTCTTGCTGGTGTTGGCGACAAACGCCCAACCGATGCTAGCAGCATTAAACCAGAGAGTCGCTTACTGAGAACTTTTGAGGGACACGCCGATCGAGTTACTCAGGTGAGTTTTAGCCCGGAAGGCAAAACCTTGGCTTCGGCAAGTTTTGACAAAACTATCAGGCTGTGGCGACTCGATGACGTGCCGCTCAAAACTCTCGACGGACACCAAAACCGGGTGCAAGGCGTTACTTTTAGCCCCGACGGCCAAAGGCTGGCTTCTGCTTCTACGGACAACACTATCAAACTCTGGAGCCGCACGGGGGTTTTGCTGGAAACCTTGGAAGGACACACTCAGAGAGTCGCCAGCGTCAGTTTCAGCCCCGACGGCCAGCTACTTGCTTCTGGGAGTTACGACAAAACGGTGAAGGTATGGAGTTTGAGAGAAGATGGCATGAATAATATTCTCCCTTGTCCTTCGGCTCCGCTATTCCCGTGTTCGCCTTCTGTGCTGTTCACTCTCGACGGCCACGCCGACAGCGTGATGAGCGTGAGTTTTAGCCCCGACAGCGAGGTTCTGGCTTCGGCTAGCAAGGATAAGACTGTGAAACTCTGGACTAGAAACGGCAGGTTGATTAAGACTTTGACGGGACACACAGGCTGGGTGACTGGGGTGACTTTCAGTCCCGACGGCTCGATGCTGGCTTCTGCAAGCGATGATGGTACTCTCAAACTCTGGAATCGCGACGGTCGTTTGCTAAGAACTTTTGAAGGAGCTCACAACAGTTTTGTGTTGGGGGTTGCTTTTAGCCCTGATGGCAAAATGCTGGCTTCGGCTGGTTACGACAATTCGGTGAAATTGTGGAAGGTAGATGGGACTTTGGTGGCGACGCTGCTGAAGGGTTCTAGCGACAGCGTGACTAGCGTTGCTTTTAGCCCGGATGGTTTGTTGGTTGCTTCGGGCAGTTACGATCATAAGGTGAAACTGTGGAGCCGCAGCGGGACTTTGCTGAAAACTTTGACGGGTCACAAGGATAGCGTGATGAGTGTGAATTTTAGCCCGGATGGGAAGGTTCTGGCTTCTGCGGGCCGGGATAATCGGGTGATTTTGTGGAATTTGGATCTTGACGATTTGCTGGTGAGGGGCTGTGACTGGGTGGGGGATTATCTGAGAACTAATCCTAATGTGAGCGATCGCGATCGGCGTCTCTGTGAGGGGGTTGGGGCAAAACCAAATCCATTTTAGACTTTCGATTTTAGATTTTAGATTGGGGGATTCAGTCGATTTTAGATGTTACTCACCCCCTTGAGGAGCTCGTCGATCGCTAATTTCTCCCCCCTTCCCCCTCTCTCCCTCCACCCCCTCCGCCTCCCCCTTTCTCAAAAACTATTTTTTCTTTCCCCTTGCTCTCGGCTTCCTGTAAAGTAAATAATTGTAAAGAAAAATGAGTTTTCTCTTATCCTTTGGTTAAGACCGCCAGCTAGCATTCACAATTAAGACCCGGATTATAAGTTCCTATGTCACAGCTTTTCCCGCGAAAATTTCTAGCCTCTGTTGCCGCATTTTTTCTGGCTTTGTCCGTGTGGACGATCGCACCTGCGGCCCACGCTTTCAATAATCCCGATTTGTTGCCGTCAACTCAGACGCCGATCATTGACTTAGCTAAAGCGCTTACGGATATTGAAGAAGAAAATTTGGCAAAAAATTTAAAGGCATTTGAAGCCGAAACCGGCTGGAAATTGCGAGTGCTGACTCAGTACGATCGCACGCCCGGTTTGGCTGTCAAAAGCTATTGGGGGCTAGATGACAAGAGTGTGTTATTAGTTGCTGACCCCCGAGGGGGCAATTTGCTCAATTTTAATGTGGGCGACTCGCTGTATCCGCTGCTGCCACGCACTTTTTGGGTGGAACTGCAAACCCGCTACGGTAATCAATTTTTTGTGCGGGACAATGGCGAAGATCGAGCGATTATTGAATCTTTGGAGTCTATAGAAGGCTGTTTGCGTCAAGGCGGATGCCGCGTGGTTCCCGGTTTGCCGAGGGAACAGTGGGTTCTGACGTTAATTACGTCGGTGGTTGGCGGCGTCATCTGCGGGTTTGCGGCTCAGCCTCGGAAGCCGGGACAGGTTGTGGCTTGGCAGTGGGCTCTGATTTTTTCGCCGCTGTGGGGCATTCTGTTTTTCGCTTTCGGACTTGGGCCGGTGGTGACTCGGACTTCTGACTGGTTGCCTGTGGTTCGGAATGTGTCCGGTTTTGCGATCGGAGTTTTGGTGGCATTCCTGACTCCGGTGTTGGGCAAATCTTCGTCGTCGTCGGAAACTTAGTCATTTGTTGGCAGTTGTCAGTTGGCAGTTGCCAGTTGGCAGTTGCCAGTCAACAGTCAACAGTCAACAGTCAACAGTCAACAGTCAACAAATGACTAAAAGCTGGTAAGCTGATACCTGACAACTCACAGGCGACAGCTATCCAACAAATGGAATGGCACGTAAGCGATGCCCAGAGTCTGGGATTAATCGATAACGAAATTGGCGACCACGGTTTTTCAGCGGCGGAGTACGAAATAGTCCGCCGCGTGATTTATGCGACTGCTGATTTTGAGTACAAGTCTTTAATTAGTTTTTCCGATCAGGCTTTGCAGGCTGGGGCGGCTGCTTTGGCTGCCCGGACTACGATCGTGGTAGATGTGCCAATGGTGCAGGTGGGCATTACGCCCTTGATCCAAAGTACGTTTGCGAATCCGGTTTACTGTTCGATGGAGGCTTTGACGCGCCCCCAAAAGGAAAGGACGCGGGCGGCTTGGGGGATTGAAACTTTGGCAAGACGCTATCCTGAAGGGATTTTTGTGGTGGGCCAGGCTCAAACTGCTTTGTCGGCGATCGTAGATTTGATTGAATCTGAGGAAATTCGACCGGCTTTGGTAATTGGGACTCCTTCTGGGTTTGTAGGGGTTGACGTGGCTAAGTCGCGGCTGCATGATTCGATGATTCCTCACATTCGGATTGAGGGCCGCAAGGGCTCTGCGGTGGTAGCTGTGGCTATTGTTAACGGGCTGGTGGATTTGGCTTGGCAGGCTTACGGCCAAGAGGGGAATAGTTGAGTAAGCAGCAAAATTCTCTAGCAAATTAAGTAGATGAGTCGATTGCAAATTCGCGAAGATGACCTGACAGGTAGAAAGATTGCTGACTTTCTAGGCGAACATCTCGAAAATATGAAAGAGATTACACCCCCTGAAAGCATTCATGCTCTTGATTTAGAAGCATTGCGATCGCCCGATATTACTTTTTGGACGGCTTGGGAGGGTGATGAATTACTCGGATGCGGAGCACTGAAAGAACTAGATTCAAGAAGTGGTGAAATCAAATCAATGCGTACCGCCAAGGCTCACCGCCGTAAAGGTATCGCCTCGAAGATTCTTGAACACATCATCAAAGAAGCCGAACAGCGTGCTTACGATTGCCTGAATTTGGAAACAGGGGCTTTGCCTGAGTTCGCCCCCGCACGAGCCTTGTATATACGGTATGGGTTTAAGTACCGAGGCCCCTTTGCTGAATATATTGATGACCCCAATAGCGTGTTTATGACGAAAAAGCTCGCTTGATCGCTTCTAGAATTTGGTGTATTTCTTGAAAATATCGCAATGACGCTTAACTATTGGTGTTCTATTTTTTTAGGTTGGTTTACTTAGTCATTAGTTATCAGTCGTTCTGGATTACTTCGAGCAGTGTTGCGGGCTATTAACCAACGTTCAAGCGAGCGTTGACTTTCATTGCTACGTCTGCCAGCTAGCAAACCCTCAACCTCAATGTGTTCATCTAAATCAGTCCATTCAATTGCATAACCGTCTCCAAGTAGCTGCCAATTATGTCTTTCCTCCGGGGAACCGTGCCACAAACGGGGATACCAAGCTAAGGGAACACTCAAACTGCGACCATCAGCTAAGTCCACAATCACTTTTTCGTCTGTCACCGTGACTTTAATTACAAGGGGTTCTGTTTCAAGGATCAAAGTAGTCATCCCAAGCCTCCAACAATGTTTGTTCGTATTCCTCTACAAGACGAGCGATCTGGTTTAATTCATGCTCTTTGAAGCCTCGATTTTTTTCTAGAGATACAGGATTCATCCAAAATTTGGCAAGTTGCCGATCGCGCTTAACATGAATGTGGGCTGGTTCGCCTCGATCGGAACTAAAAAAGATGAAACTGTAGGGGCCAACCTGAAGAACCGTAGGCATTAGCTGCTATCTTGTGAATTTTGTCCTAATTTTCACCTGAAATCGCTCTTAAATTTGTCGCTACGATCAATATTAATCATCAGCGGGCGATCGCCTTTTTACATCTCTGCTTTGATTAGTGCGATCGCGGTCTTTTTTTCTACCTTTTTTAATCTGTTGGCTCATCTCGACAAACAAATCCCTACGCAGATAAGGATAGTCGCTCACCCACACGTCACGGCTGGGAATATAAATATCTGAAACTTTGGCAATTCTGCCTAAATCTTCTTGATTTGACATGATTAACATTAAAGCAGCTTGGCCGGGGACAATTCCTTGGTGTTCTTTCCGCAAGGGAGCTCGAAGTGTAGTGGTAAATCCGGTTTTGTCGCCAACTTCTAAGTTGATGCGCGGTTCTAGGTTGTCAATTATTACGAGTTGTCCTTTTTGATTGACTGTTTCTTCTTGACTTGTGACTTCATCTGTGATGTAAATATCCAAAACTCGTCCTTGCCAAAAACCGCAGTATTGATATTTGCGGCATTCTGCATTCCGCAAACTCGCCCACAAAATCGGCCCCCACAGCCAGTACAAACCAGCTATCAATCCGGTGATTAAAACTAGCGGCCCGATATCGGAACCGACGAAGCTGTAGACAACCAGCACGAGAATTACGATAACCGCAGAGATTAACATTCTCCTCAAGAAATCGGGCGGTTTCCCCCAGCAATATTTGTATTGGACTCCCGTGGCGACGGCGGGAATTAGTTCTTGAAAGGTTTGGCGGGTTAAGGGAATTAGCATAGGAAGTTGGGCAACAGATTTTGTAACTGATACAACGGATGTCTGTTTGGCAGCGGATTATATAAGGGTTTTAACGGATTGATGTTGAAGTCAGAAATCAGAAGTTAGAAGTCAGAAGTTAGATTAATTCCATATTACCAATGACTGTTGACTGTTGACTGTTGACTGTTGACTGTTGACTAATGACTAATGACTAATGGCTAATGACTACAATATCTTTTCCAGGCCGTAAACGAGCGATCGCAGTTCAATGACTTTGCGTATAGACAGCAAGACTCCTGGCATATAACAAGCTCGATCGCTCGTATCGTGTCGTAAAGTATAAACTTGACCGGCGCCGCCAAAAATTACCTCTTGGTGGGCAATTAAACCGGGTAAACGGATGCTGTGAATGCGAATCCCTTCATCTGCTACTGAACCTCGCGCTCCGGCTAATTTTTCGGTTTCCTCAACTTCTGGCGGATTGAAAGTTTTTCCCATTTCTGCTAGCATTTGGGCAGTTTGAATTGCCGTACCGCTGGGGGCGTCGGCTTTTTGATTGTGGTGCAGCTCGATAATTTCTACGTGTTCAAAATACTGAGATGCCGTGACGGCGGCTTGTTGGAGCAAAACCATGCCGATCGAGAAATTGGGTATTATCAAACACCCAGTGCTCGCTTTATCAGCGAATTCAGCTAATTTTGCAATTTGCTTGCTGCTCAATCCCGTAGTGCCGACTACCGGGCGAATGCCGTAAGCTATAGCCGATCGCACGTTTTCATAAACTGACGAAGGGTGCGTAAAATCTACCATCACCCCTAACTGCTTTTCCTGAGCTGCTAATACCAGCATTCCTTGCAAGTCGTCAGTGATGGGAACTTCTAACGGGCCGCATCCGGCTAATTCGCCGGCATCGGCGTTGAGGTACTCAGGAGAGCGGTCTACAGCCCCAAATAAGGTCAGGTCACTAGCATGGGCGATCGCCTTAATTACTTCGCGGCCCATTTTGCCTGCAGCACCGTTAACAATCACCGGAATCGGAAGTTGATTCGCCATAATCTCAAAAATATCCTGAAAGTTCGATCGACTAAATTTTAACGCTTGTGCGAATTTGGGGAAACAAGGAATGAAAGACAGGATTTGTCGGCAAATCTTCAAAAACCCGGTTCCCATTCGAGAAATACTTTGCCAAATCGAGTAATTAGCTTAAAGAAACTCGGTTGTGGCACAAGTTCTGAAAAAATTACAATCAATCTCATATTAAGCTCAATTCTGTAAGAACAGACTTGTGCAAAGCTAATTTGCACCGACATATTTTTTCTGTGACTGCCAAATTTTCTCGAAATCTTCGATATGTCATGTCTGTGGCAACTAGCCTCAACCTGAGTTCTCAAAACCGACGGGTCAGGATTTTGCCTGCAATGCTTGCGGGCGCGACTGTAACGCTGCTGAATATGGGAGTTCGGGAGTTGGGAGGCCTGCAAAGCTTGGAATTGGCGAGTTTTGATTCGTTAGTGCGCTTGCAGCCAGATTCGGGGCCCGATCCGCGACTGCTGGTAGTGGGAATTTCGGAGGCCGATATTCAAGCTTTGGGGAGATTTCCGATTTCCGACGGTGCGATCGCTCAAACCTTGGCAAAATTGCAAAAGTATCAGCCAAAAGTCATCGGTTTGGATTTGTACCGGGATTTGCCTCAAGCGCCGGGACACGAAAAATTGCTGGCCGGGCTGAAAGCACCGAATGTGGTGGCGATCAACCAATTGAGCGATTCAGAAAGTCCGGGAGTGCCTGCGCCTCCGGGGATACCGCCCGATCGAGTTGGTTTTAACGACTTCGTGCTCGATCCTGATGGCGTTGTACGCCGCAATTTGCTCTCAGTCTCGCAACCAGACAAAAAGATTGCATTATCGTTTTCTTTGCAAGTGGCTTTGCTGTATCTCAAAGACAGAGTACAGCAGAAAAATAGCGCTGTTCATCCCCACCAAATCAACTGGGGAAAGGCAGAATTTGTGCCTTTAACTTCTGACAGTGGCGGCTATGCAAATCTCGACGCCAAAGGCTACCAAATTCTGCTCAAATACCGTTCTGGTAAGGAGGTGGCGCGACAAGTCAGTATCAGGCAGGTATTGAAGGGAGAAATTGACCCAAGCTGGGTTAAGGACAAGATTGTGTTGATCGGGACGACGGCACCGAGTACCAGAGATTTGTTTTTGACGCCTTACAGCCCGGTTAAAAAGCAAAGTCCGAAAATGCCGGGGGTGTTGCTGCACGCGCAAATGCTCAGCCAAATATTGAGTGCGGTTTTGGATGGACGATCGCTGTTTTGGGTGTGGCCGGAATGGGCGGAAATTTTGTGGAACGGTGCTTGGGCGATGGTTGGCGGGGTTTTGGCTTGGCGGATTCAGCATCCTGCGAGGGCCGGATTGGCTGGGGGTGCGGGATTGATGGGTTTGTTGGGGATTACTTATGGGATTTTTATTGGGGGTGGGTGGGTACCGTTAGTGTCGCCGACTTTGGGTTTGGTGGTGACTGGTTTGGGTGTCAGTGCTTACAGGAAGCTTTACGATGCTTTTCACGATTCTCTAACGGGTTTGCCCAACAGGGATTTGTTCGTGGATTGCTTGGGGCAGGCGATCGCCAATACTAGGGGCCGGCGCAGCGATCAGTTTGCGGTACTGTTTCTAGATTTAGACAGGTTTAAGGTGATTAATGATTCTTTGGGTCATTTGGTGGGGGATGAACTGCTGATGGCGGTGGTGCTGCGGTTGAGGGCGATTATTGGCTCCGGGGATACTGTGGCGCGGGTGGGGGGTGATGATTTTGCGATTTTGGTGAGGAATGTTGATGTTGAAAGTGCCGTGGATTTGGCCACTCGAATTCACCAAGCTTTAATTGTACCTTTTGAGTTGAAGGGGCAGGAGGTGTTTGTGACTGCGAGCATCGGGATTGCCCTGGGGGGCGAACCCGCTGCTACTGTCAGGGAACAGCCGGAACACTTGCTGCGGGACGCCCACACGGCGATGTACCGGGCGAAGGCTTTGGGAACGGGAAGGTATCAGGTGTTTAATGCTTCGATGCACGCTTTGGCGGTGGAGAGGTTGCAGTTGGAGACGGATTTGCGGATGGCCCTCAAGCGTCGGGAGTTTTTACTGCACTACCAGCCGTTTGTATCTTTGGCAAGCGGGAGGATTATTGGGTTTGAGGCTTTGGTACGCTGGCAACACCCGCTGCGGGGTTTGATTCCACCGGTGAAGTTTATTCCGGTGGCTGAGGAAACGGGGGCAATTGTGCCGCTGGGTGAGTGGGTGCTGGAGGAGGCTTGCCGGCAGTTGCGGCTGTGGGAGGAAATGTTTGGTTTCGATCGAGCTTTGATTATGAGTGTAAATTTATCTGGGAAGCAGTTTGCTCAGCCGGATTTGGTCGATCGCATTCAGGTGATTTTGCAAACAACGGGTTTGAGTGCCGAAAGTTTGAAGTTGGAGATTACTGAGAGTGTGGTGATGGATGATGTGGAGTCGGCGATCGCGGTTTTAAAGCAGATGAAAGGGTTAAATGTCAAGTTGGGAATTGATGATTTTGGCACTGGTTATTCGTCGTTGAGTTATTTGAGTCGGTTTCCTACGGATACTTTGAAGGTTGATAAGTCGTTTGTGGGGCGAATGGAGATCGAAAGCGAGGGGGAGAATGTGGCGATCGTGCGGACGATTGTGGCGCTGGCTCATGCTTTGGGTATGGATGTGATTGCTGAGGGTGTGGAGACGGCAGCACAATTAGCTAGGTTGAGGTCGATCGGCTGTGAGTACGGTCAGGGTTATTTTTTTGCTAAGCCGTTACCGAGCGAGGCTGCGACTGCTTTGATGGCTTCCGAGCCGCTGTGGTAGTTGTGGGTTATTAGTTATTAGTTATTAGTTATTGTACGTTAGAGCTAAAATTGAAAGTCGATGGGGTTCCCAAAACAGCTCTTTAATCTGTTGGATGCTAAAATTAGTGTTATGTAAACAAACATGAAGCTGAAAGAATTTGTCAGCCATCTCGTTATCGATCCTCGAAAATTAACAGAGTATGCTCTTAATTTAGATAATCCAGTCGGTAGCGATAAAGCTGTAATTTTTCAGCGTCGTTTAGGATTTAGCCAAGACAACTATGAATTGCTGTTAGCACAAATTTCAGCTAAAACTCTTGATGCTGAAGCAGTTTTAGGACTAAATGACAAACACGGACAGCGCTATACTGTAGACTTGGAAATTCTGGGCGCACAGGGACAGCAGGGGATTGTCCGTACAGGTTGGATCGTAGAACCGGGTAGTAATGGGGCGAGACTGGTAACACTATTCGTTCGGAGGTAAGCACGATCGTGCCAGAATTATTTGATATAGTCGAATTGTTAGTAAAATTGCCTGAATCTAATTTGCACCAGGGTGTTAGAGGGGCAATTGTAGATTGTTATGATGATGGAAATTACGAGGTAGAATTTAGCGATAGCTCTGGCGAAACGATAGCTTTGTGTACTCTGTCTACCGAGCAGTTTTTAGTTGTTTGGAAGTCGAAAGAAAGGCGTTGGTTGTCTGTATCTGAGCTATTAGCTGCGATGGTTGAACGTTTGTCTGATGAACGTCAGCAACAAATTTTAGAGTTTGCGCGTTCTGTGTCTCAGAAATAGTCTGTTTTTGGCGGGGTTTTGAGAGGAATCAGACAAACTCTGTACTTGGATTTCAAGGCTGCAGATCGACTGTTGTCCACCTATATGTCACAATAAACAAGCAATTATTATATTTTGAGTTATCCTGTGAGTCCTACTGCCGAAGTCAGCAATACCCTAAATGCGGGCGCTCTACCAACCGTTACCGCTACCCCAGCCCGCCGCGCTGTTTTTCCCTTCACTGCAATTGTTGGCCAGGAGGAGATGAAACTGGCGCTGCTGTTGAATGTCATCGATCCCAAAATTGGCGGGGTGATGATTATGGGCGATCGAGGTACTGGTAAATCTACCACAATCCGCGCCCTCACTGATTTGCTGCCAGAAATTGAGGTGGTGGCTGACGATCCTTTTAACAGTCATCCCAGCGATCCAGATTTGATGAGTGATGAGGTGCGCGATCGCACTTTATCTCAAACTGACATTAAAATCGCCCGCAAGAAAGTCCAAATGGTAGATTTACCTCTGGGCGCTACCGAAGACCGAGTTTGCGGTACGATCGACATCGAGAAAGCTTTGTCGGAAGGAGTTAAAGCTTTTGAACCCGGCCTTTTAGCTAAAGCTAACCGCGGCATTCTGTACGTTGATGAAGTCAATTTGCTCGACGATCATTTAGTCGATGTTTTGCTCGACTCCGCCGCCAGCGGTTGGAATACTGTGGAAAGAGAAGGCATTTCGATCCGCCACCCGGCTAAGTTTATTTTAATCGGTTCCGGGAATCCAGAAGAAGGAGAATTGCGGCCGCAGTTGCTCGACAGATTCGGGATGCACGCAGAAATTCGGACTGTAAAAGACCCGAATTTAAGAGTGGAAATTGTCGAACAGCGATCGAGTTTTGACCAAAATCCGCCGGAGTTTCTCGCGAAATATCAGCACGAACAAGATGATATGCAGCAGAAGTTGGTGGAAGCTCAGGAAAGGTTGAAATCGGTAACTATCGATCGAGATTTGCGAGTAAAAATCTCCCAAGTTTGCGCGGAATTGGACGTAGACGGGCTGCGGGGCGATTTGGTCACAAATCGGGCTGCGAAAGCTTTCACGGCTTTGGAATGCCGCACAGAGGTCACAGTGGACGATATTCGCCGGGTGATGACTCTGTGTTTGCGGCACCGGTTGCGGAAAGACCCGCTAGAATCAATAGATTCGGGGTATAAAGTGACTAAAGTGTTCGATCGGGTATTCGGCCTAGAAACAACTGAGGGGTAATTGGTAATTGGTAATTGGTAATTGGTAATTGGTGGTGATGAAACCTTCCCAAATTTTCATACCTAATTCCCCATTTCCAATTACTAATTCTGGCAATGGAAAAACGAATTTTAGGATTAGATCCGGGCTTAGCAAATCTTGGCTACGGGGCAATTTCCTGTCAAATTGTCCCCGGCAAACAAGATAAAAACAGCGTTTCCATGATTGATTGCGGCGTCATACAAACAACGCCAAAACAGGAAATGGGACAGCGCTTGAAAACAATTTACGACGATTTGCACGAGGTAATTGAACAGATTAAACCTGATCTAGCAATTGCCGAAAAACTGTTCTTTTACAAGATGGGAAATACCATACTTGTAGCGCAAGCGCGGGGCGTTTTGACCCTAGTATTGGCGCAGCGTGGAGTGCCGTTATTCGAGTTTACGCCGGCTCAAATTAAGCAAGCTTTGACCGGCCGGGGTAATGCAGATAAGTCCGAAGTGCAAGAGGCCGTGGCGCGGGAGTTGGAGTTGGGTTACATTCCGAAACCCGACGATGCGGCGGATGCTTTGGCGGTGGCTTTGACTGGTTGGTACGATGATGATATTTGTCCGAAGAAAATACAGTTGGAAACAGGGAAACTTTGATGCAATATCAAATCATCGGCAAATTAAGAACAAATCCGGGCAAGACATCTTCTCCCGATAAACTTACAGGAAATTGTACAATCTCTACTTCGCGAGAAGGGCGATAAATCTCCACTTTTTCGTCTAGAGGATTAATTAACCAACCCAAGCGTAAACCGCTGTTTAGATACTCCTGCATTTTCTCCTGAAGTGGCCGCAGGGGGTCTGGTCGCGATCGCAATTCTATGACAAAATCAGGACAAATTGGCGGGAATTTCTCTTGTTCTTCTGCTGTTAAAGCAGACCATCTTTCTAAGCTAACCCAAGCCACGTCAGGCGATCGATAGCCATTATTAGGTAAGCGAAAAATTGTAGAAGAACTAAACACTCTCCCTAGCTGCATTTTACGGTTCCACAAGCCCAAATCTGTAATTAAATAGGCTTTTCGATTGCCGCTGACTCCGCCTACTGGTGACATAATAATGATTTCTCCTTTAGGTGTCCGTTCAAATTGCCAATCTCGATTTATCTGGCATAAACGGTAAAACTGTTCATCTGTTAGTTCGACAGTATCTAAGTTTAAAATAATGGTTGTCATTTTCTTATCTTTCCTCTCTTTAGTCCGCGCAGACGGACTTTGTTGTATGTGTAGAAGCGATTTCAATCGCCGATTAATCTATTTTAGCGCCATTTTATTGATAATGTGTGTTTTAAATCATATGTTGCACCATTCTCTAGAATAGGTTTTCCGGCTTGTTTCACAAATAGTAGATTTTCGGGTAAGGAGTAGGGTTGGGCAGGATAACCAGCCCATATAAGAGTTATTGATAATGGTGCAATATCTCAGTTTTGACGAAGAATTAACCCTTATATAATTCCTAATTTTTTAAGTTTTATTATCCGGTTTTTAGATAAAAGTGGTAATCTGGTTTGATTTATAAGGCTTTGTCATAGGAGACACTCTCTTGTTCAAACAATCCTAAAATACCCAGGCTAACGCCCCAATTGTTATAGGCTTCAGGATAATCTGATGAATTCTAAAAGTTTGTTAGAGGAGGATATCTCCCTTTTAAAATTCACTAAATCACATTGCTTATTACCTCAAGCGATACCACCGCATCCGTAGCGGCGATGCCCCCGTGCCCGCCCCCGCCCTGCAAAAATCGATCGCCAAACCTCCGCAACCAAGCTGCCAAATCACCATTTTTAATGCGTTTTGCGATTAAGAATCTCGCAACATCCCCTCTTCCCCAGCCCTCATTCACCCCTTCGATAAATTCCATCAACTTCGCCTCGTATTCCGCATCAGTCAAAGTTGGAGGAACCCACTCTGTCCCCCCTTGCTAAGGCTGGAAGAAAGATTTGATCCTTCTTGTTCTCCTCCTTACCAAGGGGGCGTAAGGGTGGGTTAAAATGCTGTAGAGAAGTGCGGAGCACCCGCTGAATTAATTGTTTGAGGAATCGCCATATTTTATCCAACATTGGTGACATTTTGAGGCGGTTGGTTTTTTTGATTGTAGCAACAATTGCTGGGATTCGTCGTCAGTCGGATAGTCCGCCAGAGGTTGAAAAGGCGATCATCAAGATTTGTCGTTAGTCCCATAGTCCGCCTGGGGTTGAAACCCCTGTCTCATAGCGAATGTCCTCTGAAAGAGGACTAAAGAGGTACAAAATGTTAATCAATAGTTTATCTCCAAGTCCGCCAGGTGTTGAAACCGATGTCTCATAGCGAATGTCCTCTAAAAGAGGACTGAAGAGGTACAAAATGTTAATTAAGGATGACATTTTGAACATGATTAATTAGCTTTTAAATCCTTCTCATCAGTCCTCTTGAGAGGACTTCAGCTATGAGGCCGGGCTTTCAACCCTCGTCGGACTCCGCTATGAGACGGGGGTTGAAACCACATTGAACTATTGCACCAGTGATAAAATTCAAACAATCAATCCCAACCTCAAAAAAAATGCTATAATAGCAACTTTAATTGCTAAACTTATCCCACCAACAGAGAGCCCAGGAAAATAATATGGTGATTATTACCTCACAACAAATTGCCCAATTTCGCTCGCAATTAGCCGAATATCCCGCAGCCCTAAAAGCCCTAGACGCAATCGAAGATTGCGAAGGTAACATCGAAGATGCAGCGATATCTCTAGCAATTCAAGCCGGACAAGAACCGAATATATCAGAAAATTGGTTAGACGGATTAGCCAAAAGATGCCGCGTTGCTATCTGCAAATCAGAGGTTAAAGAAGAGTTGACAAACGGACAATTGAATGCAGCATTTAGAGATTTAGTTGCCGCAAAAATTTGCCCTGATATTTTGGTAACGTCGGTGATTATTTATGTATTTAAAACTGGGGTGGATGATTTTTGCGAGCCTCTCGAATATAAACTGTAAAGCCATCGCTGCATTTAAAAAGTAGGTGAGGCGAAGCTATCCCGAAGGGTAGGGAATCGCCCTCATTTCTCAAAACATGATACAACGAGGCGATCCTCTTCGAGGGCTTCGCTAACGCACTTTTTCTCTACCCCTGTGCACTACTGTACCCAGCCGGCACCAAATCCGGCGACAAACCCAAAGATTTCCCCAGCAAACGAGCAAGTTGCACTAAAAAATTAGCAGTATCTTCGTCACCTTCGCGGGCCATTGAAGCCGATATCTGGATTAGCATTTGCACAAATCCCGCATCAATTAAATCGGAACACGAACTCAAAACCTCTGGTTCTTGGCCGTTGGGGCAAGTAAGCACTCGCTCGATTAAGTTCAAATAAGCCTCTTGGCGTTCTGGATTCATTTTGGGAGGATCTGTACAGTAAATAATTTATTATTACGTTTAACTCAGTCCTGTCAATCAGGCGATCAAATATGCGATCCCCGTCTTTCCTCTAGAAACTCCATTCAGTCAGGAATAGACAGAAGTTTAAAGAAAAGATTAAGTTTCTCAATGCTAGTTTAGTCGAGGTAAGGTGCGCCGAAGAGCACCCTACTATTCAAGGGAATTAGGAATATAAAAAATGAAAATAGGAATATTTTTAGGAAATCTAGGAAACCCCGCCATCTACTATCCCAAACTAGCCCAAATCACTGGCGGAGTCACAGCCAGTATTTTTCTGTGCCAATTATTGCAATGGCAAGCACAACATTCCTACTCCGGCGAATGGGTGAAAACTAACAGCGCAGAAATAGAAAAAGCCACTGGTTTAAATCAGGAAGAACAGGAATTAGCGAGACAGCAACTTAAAGTACGATCGCTCCTGAAAGAAAAATTAACAAATCCCAACACGGACACCCTAGAACTCTGGGCGGACATTGACGCTTTCGAGGAAAAACTCAATAACTTTTGGACACCGAATCCGCCAGATACCATAACACAGATAAGCCGCGAAAGTCACAATCACCCTGTTGAAATCTGCCGCGAAACATCACCCCCAAATCATGTAGTTAAAACCGACAAATATTTCGGGCAACCCCGCCAGCAAATAGCCGTTGCTGTCACGCCTCATTACCGATTTAGCGGCCCTTGGAATTCTCAAGAACAACTGCACAACTTTCAGCGAGCTTTAGAAGGATATGCTCAAGAGCGTAATCTAGGATTTGGCAATCCTTCTGGATGGGCATTTAAAATTATTGACAGCATGACAAAAGGCTTAACCTCGACTTTTTGGGATGAATTTATCGCCGGAATCCCTTTAGGAGAAAGTCAGAAATTCCAGCGGGATTGGGAAATCGAGCCGGAAGTGCCTTATCCTGCTTTTGAAGAGGAGCGAATTCAGTATTACGTGCACAAAGGCGAACCGCTGGAAGCAGCAGTCTCTAAAGCCCGTGCTGACTTGAGAAACCCGGTTTTGGGCAAAGATTTGTGGGAGGGATTTTTGCGAAAGTGCGATCGTATTGCCGATGATGCACTCAAAGCAAAACAGCAGGGCGTTGACACACCATATCTGCCCTCTTCCTTCAACGAAAAGCCACAAATCACCAAGGATAGTGTAATGCGAAAGTTAGGGGCGATCGCCCCTCAATCGGCATTAAATCACTCCACATCTGAAACAATTGCTGAACCGCAAAAAAACGAACAAAAAGAGCTGCCCGCCCCTGCCGAAATCCCCAGTATTTCCTCTTTGCAAAAAGCTTACAAAACTCCTCTCGGTCGAAGTATTGTTGAAAAACAAATCGCTGCCAACCCAGAATGGGGCTACGAAATAGTTGACGGTGAAATAGTCGAATCAATCCCTTTTTAATGAGGCTGATATGAAACGAGTTAGCGATATTAATCCGCTGGGAGAAGAGCGACCAAATCCGTCTGAGGAAGAGAGAGAAAAACTGCGGCGGGAAAGGTTGCAGCGAGAAAGAGATGAAGGATATCAAAAGTTAGTTGAACTCTGCAATTTGGGCGAATATGACATGGCCCAGCAGTTGGCAAATCGACATCTTAATTGGGGTTATGAAGTAGTTGATGGGATTGTGATGGAAAGGATAGATTGCGATCGTCTTCAATAAGGTAGGGTGCGTCGCTATGAGATTTTTGCTCGGATTTAAATATCTTCGATGGCGACGCACCCTACCACTTGATATATTGTGGAACGGGCCGAAAAGCCTGTTCCTAAGAATGGTGCAAATTGACTACCCCAATGTCTATGTTATAATTATAACTAAAAATTAAATAACTATTAAAATATGACGACAACTATTAATGCCAATGCCAAAAACCTAACATTAGCAGAAGTACACCGTCTGTTCGGCTTTCAAAAGCAGTACACTAACTCGTTTACCTCTCTGTTATCTCTTGAAGATATCACAGAACACGAACAGCAGGAAATTATACAAATTAGGGATGATTTCGATGACTACATTTCAACTGATAGGGTTTCTGAAGGACTGGTAAAAGCTCTGACTACCTTTCCCCTCATGCGATTGGCTGGCTTCTACCGCCGCCCGATTAAAATTAGTTTAGAACAAGACATCGCCGAAATTAGCATTGAAGATGAAGATACAATCATTAAAGGACGGTTTGATATCTTAGCTGTCAACAGGATAAAACCCATCAGAAGCAATACATATTTTTGGGTTTTGGTGATTGAAAGTAAAAATTCTGGAATCAACGCATTGATGGGTTTATCCCAATTGCTAACCTATGCTTATCAAAGTTTAAAATATCAAGACACAATTTGGGGTTTGACAACAAACGGAATGCACTATCAGTTCGTCAATATTCAGGGGGGCAATAACCCAACCTATCAGCTAATGCCTTTGCTAAACCTGATGGAACCCGACTCTTCAATTTTGTTGTTGCAAGTGTTAAAAGCTATTTGCAAACTATAAAAAAAGAGGCAGAGAAAATTCCCCGCCTCCCATCTGCAATGACTGTTAACCTAAAAGTTAGATTAGCCAGCCAATACTTTTTAGTAGCCTCTGGTGTTCGGCTTGTGGACGATGAAGCTGAGCACTTGGCACTGCTTCACGTTGTCAAAACCCATAACGCGGATGTAGCAAGTAGGATTTTCTTGACGGCAAGCTTGAACTTCTGCCATGATTTCTTGGACGCTGCGAGCACCAAACAAAGGCAACTTCCACAAAGTCCAGTAGCGCATTTCAGCGGCAGAGGTTTCGTTGAATTCTACGCCGGGAATGTAGCCTTGATCCAGGATGTACTGGAGTTGCTTGGCAATTTGCGCGTCTGTCAGCGGGGGCAAATAGGACAGAGTTTCGTAACGACGCTCTTTAGGTAAAGTCTTCATTTTTGTATCTCTAAGGTGTGTGTTCGATCGCACTTGTCGATCAATTAACTCGACAAATTATCCAGATTCGGTTCAGAATCTATTGATGTTTCAGGATGACTGCTAGAAACAGACCAATTAAGTTGCGTAGTTCGCTCTAAATGCTGGCGTCTGTGTTCCATATTCGCCTGTTGAATGCCAGTACAAACCATTTCTGGCAAAAATTCCGTCACATCGTGAGCCAGATACTCTCGCACAGTCATGATCCGAAAGCCTAAATCTTGATTTTCCAAAAGCAACTCTTGAATATAAGCTTCTCCATCTTGGATTTTGCCCTTAGTGGAAAAGTCGTTCAACCAGATTGCCAGAGGAGGATTGGTTTCGCTCAACTGAGCGACCACCATCCGCACGGATTGATAGGTTAGGTAACTTGCCAGCACCTTAGCGGTGTCTTTCGCAACTTGTTTGAGATCCATTTTGACCCCAGCTCCCTCAAATTTTAGATTTTGGATTTTAGATTTTGGATGCAAACTTACAAGTAAATCTTCTTCAAAGATAAAGACTTCCCAGCAAGTTTGCGACCTAAAACCTAAAATCTCAAACCCAAAATCATCAAACGGTATCCATTGCCTCGAACTCAAACTTGATTTCTTTCCACAGTTCGCAAGCAACAGCCAATTCAGGGCTCCATTTGCAAGCTTCGCGAATAATGTCTCCGCCTTCGCGCATCAAGTTACGGCCTTCGTTACGAGCTTGGACGCAAGCTTCCAAAGCAACGCGGTTAGCTGCTGCACCAGGTGCGTTACCCCAAGGGTGGCCCAAGGTGCCGCCGCCGAACTGCAAGCAGGAGTCGTCGCCGAAGATTTCCACCAAAGCCGGCATGTGCCAGATGTGGATACCACCAGAAGCAACCGGCATGACACCGGGCATGGAGGCCCAATCTTGGGTGAAGTAAATACCGCGGCTGCGGTCTTCTTCGATGTGGTCTTCGCGCATCAAGTCTACGAAGCCCATCGTGATGCCTTTTTCGCCTTCGAGTTTACCCACAACTGTACCGGAGTGCAGGTGGTCGCCACCGGACATCCGCAAGCACTTGGCAAGCACGCGGAAGTGGATACCGTGGTTTTTCTGACGGTCGATAACTGCGTGCATGGCGCGGTGAATGTGCAGCAAAATACCGTTGCGGCGGCACCATTTGGCCAAGGTGGTGTTTGCAGTGAAACCACCGGTCAGGTAGTCGTGCATGATGATGGGGGTTTTGATTTCCTTAGCGAACTCAGCCCGCTCCATCATTTCTTCGCAGGTAGGGGCAGTTACGTTGAGGTAGTGACCCTTGACTTCGCCGGTTTCTGCTTGGGCTTTTTCAATAGCTTCTTGAACGAACAAGAAACGATCGCGCCAGCGCATGAACGGTTGCGAGTTGATGTTTTCGTCGTCTTTGGTGAAGTCCAAACCGCCGCGCAGAACTTCGTAAACGGCACGACCGTAGTTCTTAGCAGACAGACCCAATTTGGGTTTAATTGTACAGCCCAGCAAAGGACGACCGTACTTGTTCAATTTGTCCCGCTCAACGGTAATACCGTGAGGAGGGCCTTGGAAGGTTTTCAGGTAAGCAATGGGAATCCGCAAGTCTTCCAACCGCAGAGCACGCAGAGCTTTGAAACCGAACACGTTACCGACCAAAGAGGTCAGCAAGTTGGTGACGGAACCTTCTTCAAACAAATCCAAAGGATAGGCAATGAAGCAGATGTATTGGTTGTCTTCACCAGGAACTGGTTCGATGTCGTAGCAGCGACCTTTGTAGCGGTCGAGGTCGGTCAGGAGGTCAGTCCAAACAGTTGTCCATGTACCTGTAGAAGATTCAGCAGCCACAGCAGCGCCTGCTTCTTCTGGGGGAACTCCCGGCTGCGGTGTGACGCGGAAGGCAGCCAAAATATCTGTATCTTTCGGCGTGTAGTCCGGCGTGTAATACGTTAGTTTATAGTCTTGAACTCCGGCTTTATACCCAGCCTTTGATTGAGTTTGGGTTTGCGCGTAAGCCATATCTCGCTTCCTAGTATTCGCTTAATTTTTTTGCCCGATCGCAGGCTGTTAAAAATATATCAACAAAATGGCACTCTCAAATTTTAATATTCTTTTTATCATCATAAGTATTGTTTATTTTGCTTTACATTCCGAAAATCTTTGTAACATATCTTATAAAATCCAAGCGACGAAGGATGGAGGAGGAAAGGCTGGGGATCGGAGAGCGGAGGGGGAATTTTGAGCGAGCGAAAGATATGGTGCAGCAAGCCGAACAGCGGATCAATACGGTTTATGTAAAGAATTTAATACTTAAAAATCAGAATTGGTAATGGGTAATGAGCCAGAGGGAAGTAGTTAGAAATACCTAAAGTTGTGGTTGGGAGTTAAGATCGATCGCCCGATCAATCTCAACTACAATTCAGTATGTAGCAATCTAAAATCCCAAATCTAAAATCCCGTAAATCTGAGACCGCTAACTCAAAAATCCACAGGATACCACATAATATGGACAGGGCTTGTGCAGCAAGAGCAAGCTTGTTTCTCAAACCAAATCCGTCGTTACAGCAATTTAACCTCGCTGAAAACCTGGTTTCTGCGTTAACTGCGCGTAAGTCTAGTATGGATATTTAGTCCCATTTTTACTCTGGTTGTGCCTCACCCCCCTTCAAAAGCCGTCCACTGCATCAATCCAGATTGCCCAAGGCCCTACCCTCAGACTTGGGGCAACAATTTTTGTCATAGTTGCGGGGCTCCGCTGCAGCTAAAAAATCGCTACGTGCCTCTAGAAAGCCTCGGTTCCGGGGGTTTTGCAGCGATTTTCACAGTTTGGGACAAAGAAACTCAAACCGAGCGCGTCCTGAAAGTGTTGCTCGAAACTGCCCCGAAAGCGCTGAAACTGTTCGAGCAAGAAGCTTGGGTTTTGGCACTTTTGCGGCACCCCGGCGTTCCTAGAGTCGATCCTGACGGTTATTTTCACGTCCAAACGCAAAATTTTGCAGGTGGCGAGGGAAATCCTGCGGCGAAGCGGCTGCCTTGTTTGGTAATGGAAAAGATTCACGGCAAAACTTTAGAAGAGGTTCTCGACGAGCACCCTCAAGGATGTCCGCAGGAATGGGTGTTTAGTTGGCTGAGTCAAGCTGTGGAAATTTTAGAGGAGTTGCACAGGAGTCAGATTATTCACCGCGACATTAAACCCTCAAATTTGATGCTGCGAGACCCGGAATCGCCCCAAGTATTGCTGAGCAAGGGTTTGGGCGGACTGCAATTGGTGACGATCGACTTTGGGGGAGTTAAACAGATGGGCGGTGTCGAACCGGTGGGGAAAGATTCTCCGAGTTCGACGCGGTTGATTTCGCCTGGGTACAGTCCGCCGGAACAAATTGTGGGCGGCGGTGTGGTGCCGGCGACGGATTTTTATGCGCTGGGGCGGACTTGTATTCATTTGCTGACGGGGAAGTATCCGGCGGAAATTGAAGATCCGATGACGGGAGAGTTGCGGTGGCGCCACATTGTATCTGTGAGTCCGCCTTTGGCTAATTTGTTGGACGATATGGTGCGATCGAACGTGCGGGAACGTCCGGCGACGGCTGGGGATGTTCGGGCGCGTTTGCAGGAGATTTATGCTAGGAGTAAGGGCAAAATCGCGATCGCCCCAATGGGTCAAGCTATTGTAGAATTCTGTCGGCAAGTAGTGGTGACGGGGGCGCAAAAAACGGGAAGTTTGATGGTTGTGCTGTTCGGCGCGATCGCCCAAATCGTGGTAGCTTCTCTGGATACGGGCTGGGAAATGGTGCTGGGTGCCGTTGGTGGAACTGCGGGGGCGATCGGCGGTTTGGTTTTGGGCTATGCTTCGCCTATAGGTCAGGAAATTGCCAGTTTTCTGAATCAAGGTTTGCAGCAATTAATTCCTAACATCACTTTCGCTGTGGGGCCGGAAGTGCTGCTGTTTGGGTTTGCGGGGTTCGGAACTGCGATCGGTTTGACGGATGCGGGGAGTTTTCGCCAGCAAAAACAGTATTGGCTGTCTGGATTGATGGGAGCTCAGGGCTATTTGTTGGCGGGTTTGTGCTGGATGGAAGCAACAGCTTCTAGTGGTGTGCAGGGGGTGATTTTGGGAGCTTTTGCGATCGCCTCTTTGACTGTGGGAATGGGTTTGCGGAGCCATCAATTAGTTCACGCTTTGGTAGTGGCTGTTTTCTCTACGGGAATGTTTCTGTTGCTGAATGCGTGGAACATTTTTCCGGGGAGTTTCTTTGGGATTTTGTCACTGTCTAACGTTACCTTCGGCTGGCTGCAAGTTTGGGGTTCGATTATGTTTTTTGGTTTGTTGGGAAGTGCGATCGGGCTTTGTTTGGGAGTCAGCCATTATTTGGTTGTGCCTTTGTTGCGGTGGTTGGGCTGGAAGTAGGAATTAACACCAAATCACTATGATAATCAAGTTGTTATCAATTAAGTCTCTCTCAAGATTTTCAATGGTTTGTTCTCTGGCGATCGCCCTTGTCCTCAGCAGCCCCAATCTAGCCAAAGCCGAATCGCGAGAACAAGCCGTCGATCAATTGACCGATTTCTTATTCTACAGGGTTAATCCTCAGTTAAACAATCGCAAACTCCAAGCGGGCGATCGCGAATATAGCAATCAATGGCGGAGATTGCGCGAAGCGATCGATCCGCGAGTCAAGTCGGTACAAGAAGTCTGCTTTAGGCCCGCCCCAGGAAATACAGGATGGGAATTCACGACAATTAACGGCGAAACCTACGAAGAAACCTACGATTTACTTGCAGATACAATTTTTTACAGTCGCCATCCTCAACGAACCGGACAGCCCATTCCCAAAAGCGATCGGATCGGCATTAGTGAATGGTCAGCAATTAGACGCGAAATGTTTATTTCTAATTGTGGACTGTGAGATTCGATCGCCTTACAGCGCAGCATTGATCGAAGATAACTCCTAGAGTAGAGGTCATCTCTACACAACTCTGTAAAAAGAAAGGTTTTTAACCGATGAGTATGAAAAGTTGGATAGGCGATCGCACTCTTATTACAACCAGAATTATTGCACCATTGATGGGACTAATCGCCATTGGATATACAAGTTTTGCAGGTGCTGCCCCACAGCAACAAATTCCCCGCATAAATAGTGCGAAAGTCGATACAGGAAGTCAAAAAAATTACATCAATAATTCCGACAAAAATTCAACAATTGTTGCTTTAAGTGAAAAGGTTCAAGTCAGCCTTGAAAATTCTGTAAATTCCACTCAAAAAATACCTCTTCAACAAGGTATGCCATACAAAGAGGCGCGCCAAATCCTGATCCAACAAGGGTGGCAGCCCAGCTTACAAGGTCAACCTAACCTCAGAGATCGTTCTGTTAAAGAGCTATTTGATTTAGGATATAAAGAGATTAAGGATTGTTCTGGTACGGGAGAAGGGCCTTGTCGTTTTGAGTTTATCAATCAACAAGGAGAACTGCTAGTTATAGTCGCTACGACAAGAGGTTATGAAAACACAAAACGTTTTGTGAGGAATTGGTGGATTGAGAAAAAGACAGATAGTAATCAACAAAAATCTTCATCAAACATAATTCAAGAAGGTCGTTATTGGTTGGGAGGTACGGATCAGGGTTTAGAGGTAAAGGGAAAACTATATCGATATTATGACGAGTCTAATATTGATCGACCGTGGCAACCTATCTCTGAGTTACAATATATCAAAAAAGGCGTTGTCTTTGATGGTAAAAATTATTGGTGTTTATCTACTCTCGTACCTCAAACAGGAGGAGGTTCTTGTTCTAGAGATGGATGGCAACGAAATATTTATCACCAGCTATATCGGGGAAATTCATAATTTTAATTGGGTTGAATCATGCTAATTAAATCACTTTCAATTAAGTCAATCTCGAAGTTTTTAGGGGTGTGTGCATTAGCTATCTCCCTTGTAATCGGTGGTTCCAATCTAGATAGTGCTACAGCGCGCGATTATGAATCTCGAACTCAAGCTGTGGATAGGTTTACGGATTGGTTTTTTTATAGAGTGAATCCTCAATTGGGAGACCGTAAATTGCGATCGGATGATTCTGCTATCTACATCCGCGAATGGAATGCTATTCGTAGTACAGTTGATCGAGAAATGATTACTACACAAGGAGATTGCGTCGGTGATGCTTTCTGGGACTTCGATTATCGTTCTCATGGGCGATCAATTGATCGGATTGCAGATACAATTTGGGATATCCGCGATCCATCGGGTGACAAAACTCGTGCTGATGTTTCTAAACAAGAATGGCAGAAGCTTCGGAATTCAATAATTAGAGAGCATTTTTGCTATTAATTTGCAACATTTGTCCAGCCAGATTAAACACTAAATAACAACAGTGATCTCAGTTATAACTTTTGTTAAAACATAGAAGATGTATCCTGAAGTGTATTATTGATTAGTTACGTTTAACCCTAGTTTGTGAAATTCAAGAAAATACAGCAATAGGAACTAGAAAACTTCGTCTATTCAAAAATGTTGTTTTTGCGGTAGCTGGACTAGAAGGCAGGTATGATGGTGTAGAGCTTTCTGCAGGATAAGAAACTTGATTCGGCTTAATTATCCAGGAAAATTTGGGTTGAGAAGTGGACTTGAAAAATCAGGGGTTGATTGTTTGGTATGGTGAGGAAATGCAAAGTTATATTCGCGTATAAAATTTATATATTTTTCTGATCTTACTCTTAGTCCCCCTGTCGTAAAACGAAAGTTTAATTTTTAAGCGATTTTAATAGCCGAATGATAAATAATATAAGCTGCGATCGCCCGCATTTGATATCATAAGTAATAGCAGGAGATGATATTATATTTTTGTTTTGCACTAAAATGTCAGTCACTACTCATCAATTAATTCAGTGGAAACAACAAGGGCGGTCAATTGTTGTCCTGACAGCTTATGATTATGCGATCGCCCAACTCATCGATCAAGCAGGCGTAGATATCATCCTAGTCGGCGATTCCCTCGCCATGACAGTCTTAGGCTACGACACAACACTGCCGCTAACCCTCGATGAAATGCTGCACCACGCTAAAGCAGTGCGCCGTGGAGTTAAACAAGGATTAATTGTGGTGGATTTGCCGTTTTTGACTTACCAAGAAAGTCCCCAGCAAGCCATGCACTCGGCGGGGAGAGTTTTGAAAGAAACCGGCGCTCAAGCTGTAAAATTAGAAGGTGGATATCCAGCAATGGCCGCCACAGTTTCGCAGCTAACATCCGCCGGAATTCCGGTGATGGGACACGTCGGTTTAACTCCGCAGTCGGTACACCAACTCGGCTACAAAAAACAAGGAAAAACTGCCGAAGCAGCCGATCGCATCCTAGCAGAGTCGATCGCGCTTCAAGAAGCCGGTGCCTTTGCGATCGTGCTAGAACACATTCCCGCAGACTTAGCCGCTCAAATTACCCAAAAATTAACTATTCCCACCATTGGTATCGGCGCCGGGCCGCACTGCGACGGTCAAGTTTTAGTTACTTCCGATTTGTTGGGACTTTCCGAAAAACAGCCGCCTTTTGCGAAAGCTTACGCCAATTTGCGAGAAACAATTACCCAAGCTGTAAAAGATTATTCCCTAGAAGTTAGAGAAGGCAAATTTCCCGAATAGGTTCGTAGTGAGGGCTTGAACCCTTAAAAATCAGGACTAAAATCCTCACTACAAAGCTAATTTACACTTTCGGCTGGCCCTCTTCCTCTTTATCCTTCTCAACAGCTTCATCATCAGATTGACCAACCCCTTCCTTAAAACTCCGCAGCGTTTTGCCCAAAGCATTTCCTAACTCAGGAATCTTCTTGGGGCCGAAAATTAGTATGGCAACCACCGCAATAATGCCCATTTCGGGCAATCCCAGACCAAACATACAAAATCTCCTGTAAAACTTGCTCGATCGTAAGTCAATCTACTGATATTGTTAAAGTATCTACCTTTTTTCCTGCATCCTGCAACAGTAGAATCAAGTTTTATTAAGCTATCCCCCGATAAATTAGGAATGTTAGAAATATCCCAGCCTTCCCTCCGCGAACAACAGCACTACCTCATCCGCAATTTAGCAGACCGGATGGAAGCAGTATGGCACCGCTATCTAGACCTGGAACCCTACCACCTGCCCGCTGAGTTGGGATACGTAGAAGGGCGCTTGGAAGAAGAAAAATTGATCATTGAAAACCGCTGCTATCAAACGCCCCAGTTCCGCAAAATACACCTCGAACTCGCTAAAGTTGGGCCGGTACTTGACATACTGCACTGCGTGATGTTTCCCAGACCGAATTATGCTTTGCCGATGTTCGGTACGGATATAGTAGCAGGCAAAGGTCAAGTTAGCGCCGCGATCGCAGACCTTTCTCCCCTCAATCCCGATCGAACTTTGTCGGAAAACTACCGAACTCAACTGGAAATTTTGCCGCTCAAGCAATTTTCTTGTCCCCGCCAAATTCCAGAATGGGGCGATATTTTCTCAGAATTTTGTCTGTTTGTGCGGCCAGAGTCGATGGAAGAAGAAAACAGATTTCTCGACATAGTTGAATCCTACGTGGAAATTCACTGCCAACAGGCAGTCGCCTCCGAACCTGTCTCTTCCGCCGAAGAATCGAAAATTCTCGACGCTCATATTTACTACTGTAGCCAGCAGCAGCAAAACGACAAAACCCGCCGCGTACTCGAAAAAGCTTTCGGTCAAGATTGGGCAGAACATTACATGACCGAGGTGCTTTTTGATTTCCCTAAATAGCTGAAATTGGTTTACAATACTTAATAGTAGGTGGACAAAACTTAATTAGGAAATCACCTACTTTATAAGTAATGGTAAAGGAATCGCGGGTCAAGGATAAATCATTTTTAAAACCCCCAGGGCGAGGAGTCATCGGTTTAGCGATCGCGGCCACTCTCATTACCACAGGAGTCGGTTTTTGGCAAGTATCTCAAATTAGAAAAGCCGAAGAGTTAAAGGCGGCTGCTGCAACGGCTGCTGCAACTCCCGCCTCCACCCGCACCAGCGTCACAGCTTTGGGTAGGTTGACTCCGCAGGGGGAAGTTATCAAATTGTCGGCCCCTTCGGCGTCGGAGGGAGCAAGAATTGAACTGTTGCAGGTGGAAGAGGGCGATCGAGTCAGTCAAGGACAAATCATAGCAGTTCTCGATACGCGCGATCGGCTCCAAGCAATCCTCCAACAAGCCGACAAAGAAGTCAAAGTCAAACAAGCAGAATTAGCGAAAATTCAAGCAGGCGCAAAAACAGGCGTTGTCGGCGCCGGGAAAGCAGAAGTTGCCAAGTTTGAAGCACAAGTGCAAAGGGAAACCGAAGGCGAAGCAGCGAATGTCGCCCGCTTAGAAGCTCAACTGCGAAGAGAAACCGAAGCCGAACAAGCTAACGTTGCCAAATTCGAGGCCGCGCTGCAAAGAGAAACCGAAGCCGAACAAGCTAATCTTGCCAAATTGGAGGCACAACTCAAAAGAGAAACAGAGGTGCAGCAATCCAAATTGGCTAGGCTAAAAGCTCAATTGCGCGGCGAAATTGCCTCTCAAAACGCTACAGTCGATCGGCTAAAAGCCGAATTAACCAACGCCGAAGCCGAGGAACAACGCAATAAAGAGCTCTCAGAAACAGGCGCAATTTCTGCTTCCGCCTACGACACCAAACGCTTAGCAGTAGAGACGGCTCGCCAGAGAGTCAGAGAAGCTCAAGCTATATTAGAAAAAACTGTGCAAACACTGCAAGAGCAAATAGTCGAAACGAAAGCCACCGTCAAACAAACAGTAGAAACTGGCAAGCAGGAAATCAATCAATCGCGAGCCAATCTCAAACGCAAATTAGAAACAGGCAGGCAGGAAATTAACCAAGCTAGAGCTACCTTAAATCAAAAGATAGAAACCGGTAGAGAACAAATCAATCAAGCCGAAGCAATACTCAAACAAAAAGCAGAAACCGGCCAAGAACAAATCAATCAAGCCAAAGCAAATCTCGACCAAATTGCTGAAGTACGCCCCGAAGACGTACAAGCAGCCCAAGCCGCAGTCGAAAGTGCGATCGCCACCAAACAAAAAGCTCAAGTAGACTTAAACTTAAGCTACGTCAAAGCACCCGTATCCGGCGACATCCTCAAAGTTCACAGCCGACAAGGAGAACGTGTCAACACCCAAGACGGCATCGTAGAACTAGGCGGAACCGACCAAATGTACGCCGTAGCAGAAGTTTACGAAACCGACATCGCCAAAGTGCGAAACGGTCAGCGCGCTACCGTCAGCAGCCCCGTATTTGCAGGCACTTTGGAAGGAACAGTCGATCGCATCGGCAAACAAATCGGCAAAAAAGATGTCCTCAATACGGACCCCGCCGCCGACACCGACGCGAGAGTTATCGAAGTAAGAATTCGCCTCGATCCGGAATCGAGCAAAAAAGTTGCAGCCCTCACAAACTTGCAGGTTGAAGTAAAAATAGACATCTAAATTTTACCTTGACAGAACTTACGCATGGGGACTCAAGCAACCGGGTTTTTAACCGAGATTAAGGGTTTGAATCAAATATAAGGGTAAAAAAACCGCTTCCTCAACACCCGTAGTTAAATCCTAAAATTATTCAATCCAAAACCCAAAATCTCAAATCTAAAATCGGAGGATTATGGCCAAAATACCACTAGCTTGGGCACAGTTAACCCGCGAAAAAATGCGCTTAGCCGTCGCACTAGCCGGCATTGGATTTGCCGACTTGCTAATGTTTATGCAGTTCGGATTTAGAGACGCGCTCTTTGAAAGCTCCATCACCTTTCACTCTAAGTTAAAAGGGGATATTTTTATCACCAGCACCCAGTCTACGGCTTTAATAGCCATGAAAAGTTTTCCCCAGCGTCGCTTGTATCAAGCCTTGAGCTTTAACGGCGTTAAATCAATTAGTCCCGTATATTTAGGCTTTGGATTGTGGAAAAACCCCGACCCCAACCAGCGTAATACCCGCCAATTGATGGTAATCGGTTTTGACCCCGCTCATCCCATCTTTGATATGCCTGAAATCCAAAATAATTTGGACAAAATCAAAATTTCGGATGTGGTTTTATTTGACCAAGCTTCCCGCCCGGAGTTTGGACCGGTAGCAGAATATTTCAAACAGGGAAAAGTTGTTGAAACTGAAGTTGACAATCGCCGCGTTAGGGTAGATGGTTTATTTACTATAGGGGCCTCTTTCGGTGCCGACGGAAATCTTGTCACCAGCGATTTGAACTTTATGCGGATTTTTTCGACGCGGAGAACAAGAGGTTTAATCGATATAGGTATTGTTCACTTGCAGCCGGGAACAGATGTTAAGGCTGTTGTTGATAAAATGAGGGCAACTTTGCCGAATGATGTGAGAATTTCTTCTAAAGAAGAGTTTGTAGATATTGAAAAAAAATATTGGCAGGAAAGTACCTCAATCGGATTTGTTTTCACTCTCGGCGCGGCAATGGGATTTATCGTTGGGATAGTGATTGTTTATCAAATTCTTTATACTGATGTTACCGATCATTTACCCGAATACGCTACGCTAAAGGCGATGGGATATAAGGATATTTACTTTTTGGGTGTGGTGTTTCAAGAGGCTTTGATTTTGGCAATTCTTGGTTATTTGCCGGGGTTTGGAGTTTCTTTGGTGCTGTACAATTTAGGGAGAAGTGCTACGAGTTTGCCGATGTATATGACTTTGGCGAAAGCTATGACTGTTTTTATTATGACAGTTGTCATGTGTTCTGTGTCGGGGGCGATCGCAGTTAGGAAGTTGCAGGCTGCTGACCCGGCGGATATTTTTTAGAAGGGGAATTGGTAATTGGTAATTGGTAATTGGTAATTGGTAATGGGGAATTGGGGATTGGTAATTGGTAATAGAGGGGTGTAGATATGAGTAGACCGGATTTTGAGGATTTGGATGTTTACAAGTTGGCAGAAAAGCTAGCAAATGAGGTTTGGTTTATCGTCAAAGAATGGGACTTTTTTACAAAAGATACTATGGGCAAGCAACTTGTACGCGCCGCCGATAGTGTTTGCGCTAATATTGCAGAAGGACGGGGCAGGTATAATTATCAAGATAATCGGCGTTTTGTTAAGATTGCCAGAGGTTCTTTGTATGAAACAATCACCTTTTTGAGACTGGCATATGCCAGACAGTTGCTGGTAGATGAACAGGTAAGAAGATTTCAACCAATAATTGATGAATTGTCGCCGAAGCTCAATACTTATCTACACTCAATAGGTGGTAAGAAAGAGAAAATGATTGATGAAATATCTGATATCGATCGCAAATAAAAAAATCTCCTCCTTACCAATGCCCAAAGCCTAATTCCCAATTCCCCATGCCCAATTCCCCATGCCCAATTGCCAACTACAAATTACCTATGAACACTTTACCCGTTGTCTCAATTAAAAATCTCAATCATTCCTTCGGCGAAGGACAACTTCGCAAACAGACATTATTTGATATCAACCTAGACATTTATCCGGGCGAAATCGTGCTGATGACTGGGCCTTCTGGGTCGGGGAAAACAACATTGTTAACCTTGATTGGAGCTTTGCGATCGATCCAAGAAGGTAGTCTTAAAATTCTCGACCAAGAATTGCGGGGAACGGGGAAAAATAAATTAGTTAAAGTCCGCCGCGACATCGGCTATATTTTCCAAGCTCACAATTTGCTCAAATGCTTGACAGCTAGGCAAAATGTGCAAATGTCTTTAGAACTGCACAGTCATCTTTCTCCCCAAGAAACTAATGATAAAATAGAGGAAATGCTGCAAGCTGTAGGCTTGGGAGAAAGAATAGATTATTACCCCGACAGTCTTTCTGGCGGCCAGAAACAAAGAGTTGCGATCGCCCGCGCATTAGTCAGCCAGCCGAAATTAGTATTAGCAGACGAACCCACAGCAGCCCTAGACAGTAAATCAGGTCGAGATGTGGTAGAAATTATGCGAGGTTTGGCCAAAGAACAGCACTGCACTATTTTGCTTGTCACCCACGACAACCGCATTTTAGATATAGCCGATCGCATTATTCACATGGAAGACGGCTACCTCGCACAAGATACATCAACAGCGGCTGCCACAGGCGTTCTTTCGGGAAAATAATATTAATCCACCTCAACTTATTTCCGAGAACCGGGACGCTTTCCTCCTACCTTGGCAGGACTTTTGGTTGCACCTTTGGCTGGCGTTTTAGAACTACTTTTGCCACTTTTTTGACCCTTAGCTCCTACTAATTGGCTATCATTGGCATTTGTAGGTCTGCCGGCAGGCGTTCTCGTAGTCCTAAAGGTAACATTCACCCCTTCATTCGACTGTTCTAGCACCAACATCGGCGTCGGCTTGGCTTTTTGATCCCACTCAATATGAACGATGCGACCTTGAATTGTCGGCTGCCAACTGTCGTGGTCGTCTGAAGGACTCAGATAAGTTTCCAAACAGTCAATAATTTGATTAATTGTCGCCGATGTTGCCTGAGTCGGCAGTTTCATCAGCTTAATTTGAATCCGAAACAGCACTCGTTTTTCTATTTTTACCGCCGGATCGCCAGTTTCGTATTCGATATCAAACATCGAATCTACTTGCCTACCGCTGCCGGCATTCCCGTTTTTATCTCCCACTGCACCCTGAGTCGGACGCAGGGCAATACTAATTTTCTCTTTGACTTTTACCTTAATCTGGTTCACAATGGCAAAGTGAAAGACTTCTTCCGCCATTCGCATTCTCAGGTAGTCTAAATTAAAGTCTCGCGAGTGGATAAGGTCGGGATTCTTTTCCATCTTTGACATGGTTTCCAGAGCCATTTTGTATTTTTTCTGGAGTTCTCGATTTCTAAACTCCTCAAATTTGAGCTTTTTGCTCAAATCGTCGAGTTTTAACTTGGTAAAGACCGCTAAACCGATAAGCAATAACAACAGTAATCCCGCCCCTCCTATTAAGAGTTGGTCTGAGGACGGATCTCCGGGTTTAGCCTTTTTAGGTTTGGGAGAGGCTACTGCCAACCTTGGTTCTACAAGGATTATTTGGGTTGACATGGGCTTTTAAAGGGTAAAATTTGACGCTATATTTATACAGGACTCCAGAGTAGAGCTGTTAGTGCAACTGGATCAACCAACATTGACATCATTCCACCATCATCTTGGTACAACTGGATTTCTGCAACTGGAGCACGCACCCTCTAATTAATACTTTATCTTTAACTGCAAGCAGGTTTCCGAAATATCGGAAAATCGCGCGCTGGTACTGGTCAATAGAAATGGTGAATTGTCTGTAATATATTATACCTATACAGCTAAAAAAAATGTTTGTTCGGGGGGCTCCTCTTCGAGAAAAATAAAAAGAAATACACATAAATTAATAGTAACTATGGAAGCGAGCTGCGGAAAACATCAAGCAGAACAGCCGATCGCCCGGACGATCGAGGGGCGGACGTTGGGAGAGTGATATATTCCTACTGTGCGCTCGCGGACGCCTTGCAAGCCCACCGGGCGGCTTGCTGTGAAAGTCGAGCTGTGGTGCGATCAAACAACGTCTCCTTAGCTAAGATTACAGCTAATACCACCAATATTCGATCGTGACCTACGAACCCCTGCACCACAAATATCGCCCTCAGACATTTGCCGAATTAGTCGGTCAAGAGGCGATCGCCCAAACCCTCACCAGCGCCATCCTACAAGAGCGCATAGCACCAGCATATCTATTCACCGGCCCCAGAGGCACCGGTAAAACCTCTAGTGCCAGAATTTTCGCCAAATCTCTCAACTGTATTTCTACGGCTGCCCCCACCCCGACCCCTTGTGGCAAATGCAACGTTTGCCAAGAAATTGCCCGAGGTTCGACACTAGATGTCATCGAAATTGACGCCGCCAGCAACACGGGAGTAGATAACATTCGGGATTTGATCGAACGAGCTCAATTTTCCCCCGTACAGTGCCGCTATAAAGTATATGTAATCGACGAAGTTCATATGCTCAGTACCCAGGCATTTAATGCCTTATTGAAAACATTAGAAGAACCACCCGATCGCGTTGTATTCGTCCTCGCCACAACCGACCCACAAAGAGTATTACCAACTATTATTTCTCGGTGCCAAAAGTTCGACTTTCGCCGCATCCCCCTCGACGCAATGATTGCTCACTTGCACAAAATTGCCCAATTAGAAAATATCAATATTGCCAGCGACGCAGTACAAATGGTTGCTCAAATTGCCCAAGGAGGTCTGCGAGATGCCGAAAGTTTGCTCGACCAACTGAGCTTATTTCCCGGTCAAGTAACAGTCGAAAAAGTTTGGGATTTAGTCGGCGCGGTTCCCGAAAATGATTTAATGGATTTGCTACAAGCTATTGATACAGATAACGCTACAGCACTAATAGACATGACTCGCCACCTCATGGATCGCGGTCGGGAACCGCTAATCGTGCTGCAAAGTCTCGCCAGCTTTTACCGAGATTTGCTAATAGCCAAAGCTGCACCAAAGCGGTCAGATTTAGTAGCGTTAACATCTGCAACTTGGGAAAAACTGGGGGATTTTGCCCGCCATTGGGATGCGGAGTTGATTTTGGCAGGTCAGAAACATTTGCAAACCCACGAAGTGCAAATTAAAAACACTACTCAGCCACGTTTGTGGCTGGAAGTAACGCTGTTGGGATTATTGCCCTCAGCGATTAGAACTCAGCCACAACCAACAGCAGAACCAGCTAAAAATGTTGCTCAACCACCACAAAATCACCCCCCCCAACCCAGGGCGGGCACGGAGGCACCGCCCCTACAATCGGGGGGCAGCCAGACATCTAATATTGAACAATCTTCAGTTCCCAATTCGCAAAATCCTCCACCTCAGTCGCAGCCGGTGGCTAATCGAACAGAAAGCACACCTCCTGCTGCGATTCCCGTACCTGTACCAACTGCTGAAACGAATCAAACAAATTATTCACCGACTAATTCAGCCGATGAAATCGATTTAAATCGAGTGTGGGAACAGGTACTTGACCGCGTGCGGCCGCATGGAACTCAATCGCTGCTTCGCCAACATGGACAGCTAGTAATTTTTAGCAATGATACTGCTTATGTTAAGATTAGTTCGCAGCCGTTGCTCAATATGGTTAAAGACAAAGTAGCTAATATTGCAGAAGCTTTTTTGCAAATTTTTAACCGTCGAGTAACAGTAAAAGTGGGATTGACAAATCCCGCTGAAACTAATAGTTCCCGCGCCCAGAATTTGCCCACTTCTAACGGACGTGTTGGCGAAAATCCCAGGAATTCTCATCCTGCGGATGATGTCGGCCAACAGGTGCAGAAGTCTGCGGATTCTGAGATTACAGATGATTTTTTGGGGAATAGGGGAGAAGAACAAAAACACCCGCCAGCGCCTGAAAATACCGCCGTTAATGTGCCCCTAATTTCCGAATCACGATCGCCCACAAACGGTTCTACAGACTCTCAAAATGACTTTAACGCTCAGGCTATAGCGGTGCGTGATGATGCGCGAGATGTCGCGAATACGGCTAGGCAATTGGCTGATATGTTTGACGGGCAAGTAGTCAATTTGTCGGATGACTTGGAGATTTGGGAGTCGGAAACTTTTAGATTGGAATCTGAACCGGATTTTTCCGAGTTATCTTCTGAGTTAGGTGAGGATGATTTTATAGATTGGTAAGTAGATCACTAAAAAAAACCGAGAAACCCGGTTTTTTTAGTAGGGGCGGTGCTAAGAGTGGCTGCCCTTCCAGGTTTCTTAATACCCTAAAAGTTTTAGGTTGAATTAGAGTCACCTAGTGATTGTGAATATCTACTTTTAAGCTGACTCTGGTTTTGGCAGCGAAGACGGAAGTACCAATAACTCGGCGGTCGATCGCTTCTCAACCATTTCCTTAGTAATCGTACACCGGGCAACATCCTTGCGCGACGGCAACTCGTACATCACATCCAACATCAATTCTTCCACAATTCCCCGCAGCGCCCGCGCTCCAGTTTTGCGGCGGTATGCCTCCTGGGCGATCGCCCGAATCGCATCCGGCTTAAAGTCCAACTGCACATTATCCATCTTCAGCAGCTTTTGATACTGCTTAACCAAAGCATTGCGCGGTTCCGTCAAAATCGCCATCAGTGTTTCCTCATCCAGCGGCTCTAACACCGCAGCCACCGGCACCCGCCCAATAAACTCAGGAATCATCCCAAACTTCACCAAATCATCCGGTTCAAGTTGCTTGAGTACATCAGCAGCCCGCTTTTCCTTCGGCTGAGCTTCTCCGGGCTGAATAAAACCCATTGACTTTTTACCCGTTCTCTGCTCTATCACTTTCTCAAGACCGACAAAAGCACCGCCGCAGATAAACATGATATTGCTGGTATCAATTTGGATGCAGTCTTGGTAGGGATGCTTGCGGCCGCCTTGGGGAGGTACATTGGCGATCGTCCCCTCCAGCATTTTCAGGAGCGCCTGCTGCACGCCTTCACCCGACACATCCCGCGTAATCGAAGGGTTTTCGCTCTTGCGGGCTATTTTGTCAATTTCATCAATATAAATAATTCCGCGCTGCGCCTCTTCCACGTCCATATCTGCCACTTGCAGCAGCCGCAGCAAAATATTTTCCACATCTTCCCCGACATAGCCCGCTTCCGTCAGCGTCGTCGCGTCAGCCACCGCAAAGGGTACGTCTAGCATATCCGCCAAAGTCTGAGCCAGCAGAGTTTTGCCGCAGCCCGTCGGCCCGATTAACAAAATATTCGATTTTTGCAGTTCTACTTCTTCCGGCGGGTGCTTGCCGCTATTTTTGGCATGGATAAAGCTCAGGCGCTTGTAGTGGTTGTAAACTGCCACCGAGAGCACCTTTTTCGCCTCATCTTGCCCGATCGCATTTTCGTCGAGATAATTTTTAATTTCCCTCGGCTTGGGAATTTGGCTCAGCGACATACTTTTGCCCGAAGTAGCGCGGCGCTTTTGCGTCGTTTCCTGCTTCGGTGCCACCGCCGCTGCGGGTACTGCACTCGAATCAAACAACTCCTCATCTAAAATTTCATTGCACAAGTCTACGCATTCGTCGCAGATATACACCCCGGGCCCTGCGATCAACTTGCGTACTTGCTCTTGAGACTTGCCACAAAACGAACATTTTAGATGGGAGTCGTACTTAGACATAACAGCCTCTTAATTCAGTGCAGTGACATTCTCTCCCGCCGCCGGAAGGTTTTCTTTAGCGATAACTCGATCGACCAAACCGTAATTTTTGGCTTCCTCGGCTGACATAAAAAAGTCGCGCTCTGTATCAGCCTCTAATTTGTCGATCGGTTGACCTGTGTGGTGCGCTAGCAGTTGATTCAGCTTACGCTTATGATAAAGGATTTCTTTGGCTTGAATCTCAATATCAACTGCTTGACCTTGAGCGCCTCCAAGCGGCTGGTGAATCATAATTCGGGAACTCGGAAGAGACATCCGCTTACCGTGAGCTCCTGCTGTCAGCAGAAATGCGCCCATACTCGCTGCCAAACCGTAACAAATCGTCACCACATCCGGGCGGATTTGCTGCATTGTGTCATAAATTGCCATGCCGGCCGTCACCGAGCCGCCGGGGGAATTAATGTACATTTGGACATCTTTTTCTGGGTCTTCGGCATCTAGATACAATAGCTGAGCCACTATTGAGTCAGCAACTTCGTCGGTTACGGGAGTTCCTAAAAACACAATTCGCTCCCGCAGCAAGCGCGAGTAAATGTCAAAGGCCCGCTCGCCCATCCCCGACTGTTCTAGTACCATCGGCACTACATTGCTGGGGCTGGAACTGACATCAAAATCGTTATAGCTTGTAATTAGGTAATTGGAAGATTGAGATACAACCATAAGACACCAGTCAAGGATTCTAGACAATTTGCTGCTGCTGATGAAAGCTTTGAATTAAGCCGCCAGCTTTTAACTATTATGCCTCTTCTGAACAGATATCGGGGGAATGGGGAATGGGGAATGGGGAATGGGGAATGGGGCATTGGGTATAGTCGAGCAAAAATCTTGTGACTATTTAACCCAAATTCAACAGTAGCTCGACATTAAACGTAAAATTCGATCGCACTTCAGATACCCCCGATCGATCCCCGCCGTAGGGACACTCCAAGACCCGATTAGTATCAACAACCAGGCTAAAACCCTTGATCAATCTCGGTTTTACGCTAAGTCTAGATCCCCCTAAATCCCCCTTAAGAAGGGGGACTTAAAGAGGCTTCTTGTCCCCCCTTCTTAAGGGGGAGTAGGGGGCAAGCTAAGGGGGGATCTGGCTTTAACAATCAAATAGCCGTCTCTGACTGGGTTTGACGTTAAGTTGACACGAAGAAGGGCTGGCGTGCGGTGTCCCTACTACTTTGATTCTGCGCCCTAATCTTCGCCTACGACTTCCACTTCAACGCTCGTGGCTGCTTCTGCTGAATCTTCAGCGTCCGATTCTTCTGATTCTGCTGCTGCCGGAGTCAGTGAGCCTTCAGGTAGGAGTTCGATTGTTCCTTTTTCTTCCAACCATTTCAGGGTTTTTTGTTTGAGCAAGTCTTCTGCTACAAATTCCTGCAACCTTTGGGGGTCAAAATCTCCTTTGGGAAACTGCTTTCTGATTTTTTCTACTTCTGCTGCTACTTCTGCTGGTTCAACAGATAAGGATTCCAGCTTGGCTACTTCTGCCAGAGCTAAATTCTGCTTGAGGCGATCAATTGCTTCCGGGCGCGAGCGTTCCCGCATCGGGCCCATATTTTCTTCGGTAAACAGTTGGTTGATATCTATGCCGTAATTTCTCAATTGGGCGGCTTGTTGATTCAACAAATAATCTATTTCGCGATCGACCATTGTTTCGGGAATTTCCACTTCTATTAGCTGCGTGAGTGCTGCTGATATAGCTTTTTCCTTATTAGCGGATGTCTGGTTTTCTTTGTCTGCTTTAAACCGAGTTTCGAGCGATTCGCGCAGTTCTGCTAAAGTTTCAAATTCGCTGACTTCTTGGGCGAAGTCGTCGTCCAGCTCCGGCAATTCTTTTTCCTTAAGTTCTTTGAGGGTAATCGTAAAGACTGCCGGTTTTCCCGCTAATTCTTCACTGCTATACTCATCTGGAAACTGCACAGAAACTTCTCTAGTTTCTCCTGGATTCATCCCGATCATGCCTTGGATAAAGCCCGGTACAAACTGATTTTCCGATAATTCTACTTGGAAGTCTTCTGCTTCGCCACCAGGAATTTCTGCGGGAGTTTCGCCTTCGGCTGCTTCTGCAAATCTACCGGAGAAATCAACCAAAGCCGTGTCTCCCAACTGAGCCGGCCGGCCTTCTACGGGGATTAAAGTAGCTTTGTCCGATCGATATTTTGCCAATACCTCATCTACCTGAGCCTCATCATACTTAGCTTCTTCTGCTTGAAGCTGCAAACCTGTGTACTGACCCATTTTCACTTCGGGTTGTACATCAACCTTCGCCGAAAAAATCAGAGGCTGTTCAGGATCGAACTTAGCTAGTAATTCTTCAAACTCGGTGCGAAGTTCAAAACTGCCAATTGCGGCAATTTTTTCTTGTTCGAGGGCTTTTTGCAGGGAATCATTAATCAAATTTTCCAAAGCCGTCGCCTTCAAACGACTCTGGCCTAGGCGCTGTAGCAAAACTTGACGGGGAACTTTGCCTTTGCGGAACCCAGGAATACTAACCTCGCGAGCAAATTGTTTAATTACTTGCTCGTAAGCTTGTTTTGACTTTTCTGACGGTACTTCGATTTCCAGACCAATTTGGCTAGCTGGAAGTTTTTCCTGGGTTACTTTCATCGGCTTTTGTGATATTTAACAATAGTGTCATAAAATACATACAAATCTGACTTTGCCTGCATTTTAATTTTGTACGCTTTGACTCGTAACGGCACAACTACAACACCTTTACCGGATGAGACTGTAAGTCATTGCCGGCTACTTTTTTGGCTCTTGCCAAATAGTTTTGGTTTGAGGATACTAGCTTTTGCTGCTAGGAATGTGGAGGTTAAGTCCACTAATTGCCGATGCACCATAGCACATATCGCCCTGTGATGTCAATCTTGCCGACCTCTGCGGTCAGTCAAAGTCAATGGATGCGCCTGCGAAAATGCAGATATATCGCAAAACTAAAGCGGATGCGGATTGGGCGTGGGCGAGCGGCAGAAAGATGCTAAACTGGCGTTGGGTACGATCGCCCGGATCAATCGGGAAGTTCGATCGCCCGTTTCGGTTAACTGCACTATTGCCATCCTCTCATGCTCCTGATGTCGCATAACATTAATTAAGTTTGATATTGAGAATTGCAGTTATTTAAATTTTTGATTTCGATCTTTTAGACTTTAATTTTTGGAGGAAACTAATTTGTCTCAATCCTATCGAGTTGCCATTTTAGGAGCCACCGGCGCAGTCGGGGCCGAGTTGCTAGAACTCTTGCATAGCAGGAGTTTTCCGATTTCTAACTTGAAGCTGCTGGCTTCGGAACGTTCAGCAGGCACAACTTTGCCTTTTGGCGGCGAGATGCTGCCTGTCGAAGCAGTGTCGGCGCGATCGTTTGATAATGTAGATCTGGTACTGGCTTCTGCCGGTGGCTCTACTTCTAAATTATGGGCTCCGCAAGCGGTGGCAGCCGGAGCAGTAGTAATTGACAATTCTAGCGCTTTCCGCATGGATGCGACCGTACCGCTAGTGGTTCCCGAAGTCAATCCCCAAGCAGCAGCAGCTCACCGAGGTATAATTGCTAATCCCAACTGCACGACTATTTTGATGGCAGTCGCCGTTTGGCCACTTCACAAAGTTAGGCCGATACAGCGCATAGTTGTAGCGACTTACCAGTCTGCCAGCGGCGCGGGGGCGAGGGCAATGGAGGAAATGAAAGCTCAAGCAAGAGCAATTTTGCAGGGGGAAACGCCCCAAACAGATATATTTCCCTACCCATTAGCATTTAATTTGTTTCCGCACAACACCCCGATTAATGATTTGGGGTATTGTGAAGAAGAGATGAAAATGGTAAACGAAACTCGGAAGATCTTTGGTACGGACGAGATTAAAATTACGGCAACTTGTGTGCGGGTTCCCGTACTCCGGGCTCATTCGGAAGCGATTAATCTAGAGTTTGCAGAGCCTTTTAGCGCGATTGAGGCCAGGGAAATCTTAAAGCAGGCAAGCGGGGTTAAGCTGGTAGAAGACTGGCAAGCTAATTATTTCCCGATGCCTGTCGAGGCCAGCGGTAAGGATGACGTGTTAGTCGGCAGGATTCGCCAAGATATTTCTCACCCCTGCGGGTTGGAAATGTGGCTGTCTGGCGATCAAATCCGCAAAGGGGCGGCTTTAAATGCGGTGCAGATAGCTGAGTTGCTGGTCCAAAAAAATTTGTTGCGAACCCAAGTGGCGGCGGCTTCTAATTAAGGGGAACCCTGGCAATTAGGAAATTGAAATTGGGGATTTTAGATAAACCTTTCATCTGAAATCAAAAATTTAAAATCAAAAATCAACAGTCTAAAATCGGAGAAAGTGTGGTAAAGTTTGGACGGGTTCTGACTGCAATGATTACGCCGTTTAAGGAAGACGGCAGCGTTAACTATGCGGTAGCAGAACAATTGGCAGTTCATTTAGCCGATCGCGGTACAGATAGCTTGGTAGTGTGCGGAACTACTGGCGAGTCTCCCACTATGACCTGGGATGAAGAGTACGAATTATTTCAGGTGGTACAAAAGGCGGTGGCCGGTAAGGCGTTGGTAATCGCAGGAGCCGGATCGAATTCTACTTCAGAAGCAGTCGCAGCTACGAAAAAAGCAGCTAAACTCGGGTTAGATGGTTGTTTGCAGGTGGTTCCTTATTACAACAAACCCCCGCAAGAAGGTTTATACAATCATTTTCGGGCGATCGCGCAATCTGCTCCAGAATTGCCTATAATGTTATATAACATCCCCGGTCGCACTGGTCAGAATATGTTGCCGGAGACGGTGGCTCGATTGGCCCAAATCCCCAACATTGTGGCCGTAAAAGAAGCAAGTGGCAACTTGGATCAAGCAAGTCAAATTCGGTGCTTGACATCCCCTGAATTTGCCATCTATTCTGGAGATGATTCCCTAACTTTGCCAATGTTGGCGGTAGGAGGATCTGGTGTAGTTAGCGTAGCCAGCCATCTGGTAGGAGAGCAACTGCAACAGATGATCAAAGCTTTCGAGGCCGGTCAAGTTCAAGTCGCTACCCAGATTCACTTGCAACTTTTTGACCTGTTTAAAGCTCTTTTTCTCACCACAAATCCCATTCCCGTCAAGACAGCTCTCAAACTTCAAGGCTGGGATGTAGGCTCCACCCGTCCGCCCCTGTGCGATCCGCCCGTTGAGGTAACTCAAAAGTTAAAGGACGTACTGAGTCAGCTAGCAGCAGTATCAGCTAGCAAGACGAGCGAGAACGAGTTTTCAGACAACTGAATATTGGTTGTTATCAGTCATTAGTTCTGAGTCATCAGTCATTAGTAATTAACTGTTAGTAATTAGCTAACAGTCAAAAAATAAAGACTGAGGATTAAAGACTGAAGGCAAAAGACAACTGACTGTAGGGGATAGTAAAACCCCGTAGGGGAGTTTTCCACAAATATCTTGGAAAAAATCGCCCCCATCAACGAACAACAGATAAAAACCTCCCAAAAAGCTTGTCTTGAACAGGCAGGATGCCTGTTCCACAGGGATTATTGGAGAGGTCTAGACAGTAGGCGACAGACGACAGACAACAGTCAACAGTCAACAGTCAACAGTCAACAGTTAACAGACCAATAACAAAAATAACTAACAAAGGATACGCATGATCAAAAATACAACTGCATCTGCTCTAAAAGTTATTCCCCTCGGCGGACTGCACGAAATCGGTAAAAACACTTGTGTGTTCGAGTACGGCGACGAAATCATTCTTTTAGATGCCGGTTTAGCGTTCCCGACAGATGGAATGCACGGGGTAAATATTGTCCTCCCAGACATGACTTACCTGCGGGAAAACAGCCACAAAATTAAAGGTATGATCGTGACACACGGTCACGAAGACCACATCGGGGGAATTCCTTACCACCTCAAACAATTTGAAATTCCGGTCATCTACGGCCCCCGTTTGGCGATGGCTTTGCTAGCCGGAAAACTCGAAGAAGCCGGAGTGTCTCACCGCACTGAATTGAGAACGGTTCGACCCAGGGATACTGTCAGAATTGGCAAGAATTTCTTAGTCGAATACATCCGCAACACTCACTCGATGGCCGACAGTTTTACGGTGGCAATTCACACTCCCGTGGGAATTGTGATCCACACCGGAGACTTTAAAATTGACCACACTCCTGTAGACGGCGAGCATTTTGATTTGCAAAAGCTAGCCGAGTACGGCGAGAAAGGTGTGCTGTGCTTGATCAGCGATTCTACTAACTCGGAAGTTCCCGGTTTTACCGCTTCGGAAAGTTCTGTGGCGCCGAATTTAGACAGAATAATCGCTCAAGCACCGGGACGGATAATGCTGACGACTTTTGCTTCGTCGGTACACCGATTGCAAATTGTTTTGGACTTAGCTAAGAAAAACAATCGGTATGTCGGAGTGGTTGGCCGGTCGATGCTTAACGTCATCGCTCACTGCCGCAATCTCGGCTACATCAAATGCGAAGATAGTATTTTCAAACCGCTGAAAGAAATCCGCAATTTGGCAGAAGACAAGGTACTGATTTTAACTACAGGTTCCCAAGGCGAACCGATGGCGGCGATGACTCGCATTGCTAACGGCGAACATCACGAACTGAAAATCAGAAAGGGCGATACAGTCATTTTCTCAGCTAATCCGATTCCGGGAAATACGATCGCAGTGGTAAACACGATCGATAAACTGATGATGCTGGGAGCACACGTGGTTTACGGCCGCGACAAAGGCATTCACGTTTCCGGTCACGGTTGTCAAGAAGACCAAAAGTTAATGATTAACATGACTCGTCCCAAGTTCTTCTTGCCGGTTCACGGAGAACACCGGATGCTGATCCAGCACTCCAAAACGGCTCAAAGCATGGGCATTCCCGCTAGCAATATGGTGGTTATTGATAACGGCGATGTCGTAGAATTAACTGAAAATTCGATGCGAGTTGCTGGCCAAGTGCCTTCAGGAATTGAATTGGTAGATGCTTCTCGATCGGGCGTGGTCAAAGCTAGCGTCCTCAAGGAACGTCAGCAGTTAGCCGGAGATGGGGTTGTAACTGTAGCGGCGGCTTTGAATTGGGAAGGCAAATTAGTTGCCAAACCAGAAGTTCACTTGAAAGGTGTAGTGACATCAGCCGAGCGCACGGAGGTGATAAAATTAATCACTCAAACTATTGAAACAGTTTTGAGCGATCGTTGGTCAGAATTTGTCAAACCCGCCACTGCTGACTCACAAGTTGATGTTGACTGGGTAGGAGTTCAAACGCAAATAGAAAAGGCAATTCAGCGAGTGATGCGCCGGGAACTTCAAAGCAATCCGCTGTTGGTATTCCTGATGCAAATTCCTGAAGAAGCAGTGCGATCGGAAAAAGCAGCAGTATCTCCAGGTTCCCTGGAAGCACCTAAGCTATTATCATCGCCATCATCGCCCTCGCCATCATCGCCCTCGCCATCGTTGCCATCTCCTGCCAATCAGGTGACGGGCCGGCGCCGTCCCCGGACTGCTGCAAGGGCAGCTTCTTAGGGCGATAATTTTCGGACGCACTGCGAACCAAGAAAGGAGTTTTAGGTTTTGTAGTTGCGCTTGGGCATCCAAGCGCAACTACAACCCTAGATTTGATTTCATAAATAGATTTCCTCACTAAGTGAGGGAAGAGTTTTTAACCGCCGATAAACGCAAATGAACGCAGATAGTAATTAATTCTATCTGCGTTCATCTGTGTTTATCTGCCACCATCTGCGGTTGCAAAATCAGCCACCAGCAACAGCAGGAACAATGCTGACTTCATCGCCATCTTGGAGGGGTGTTTTTGAGCCATCCAAAAAGCGGATGTCTTCGCTATTGACGTAGAAGTTGAGAAATCTGCGGGGTTCTCCCTTTTCGTCGCACAGGCTTTTTTTGATGCCGGGACAATTTGTTTCCAGCGATTCAATTAGTTCGGAAATGTTATCGCCGGCGCATTCGATGGTGGCTTGATTGTTGGTAAATTTTTGCAGGGGAGTGGGAATTAAAACTTTGACGGTCATTTTTTTAGTCCTTAGTCAGTAGTCATTTATTAGTTATTAGTCCTCAGTCATTAGTCATCAGTGATCAGTCAGTAATCATCAGTCAACAGCTTAACAACCAATGACTAATGACTACCGACTACTGACTAATAGCTGTTAAACCGAAACTTGTTGCCATTCTAAGCGTTCGAGTGTACGGGCGCGTTCGAGGGCGCGCTCGAACGCTTCTAGTTTCGGTTCGAGGGTGATGGGTTCGCCGATGTAGCCTTGAACTGCTTCCTGCGTTTTCAAACCGTTGCCAGTGATGTAAGCGACGGTGGTTTCATCGGGATTGATTTTACCTGCTTCTACGAGTTTCTTCAAGACTGCGATTGTCGTGCCACCTGCAGTTTCTGTAAATATGCCTTCAGTTTCTGCTAGCAGTTTCATGCCTTCGATGATTTCGGTGTCGCTGACGGATTCAATGTTGCCGTTGGTTTTGCGAGCGATTTCCAAGGCGTACATACCGTCGGCTGGATTGCCGATCGCGATCGACTTAGCAATTGTATTCGGTTTCACCGGTTTAACGAAATCGCGACCTTCGCGGAAGGCTTGGGCGATGGGTGAACAGCCGTCAGCTTGGGCACCGCTGAACCGGACTTTCTTTTCATCGACTAAACCGACTTCGGTGAATTCTTGAAAACCTTTGTAGATTTTTGTGAACAAAGAGCCGGAAGCGAGGGGAGCGACGATGTGATCGGGCAATTGCCAGCCTAGCTGTTCGGCAACTTCGTAGCCGAGGGTTTTTGAGCCTTCGGAGTAGTAGGGACGCAAGTTGATATTGACAAATCCCCAGCCATGTGTATTGGCGACTTCGCAACAGAGGCGGTTAACTTGGTCGTAGTTACCGTGAACTGCCATGACAGTTGGATTGTAAATCAGAGTGCCCAGGACTTTGCCTGCTTCTAAGTCGGAGGGGATGAAGACTACGCAGTCTAGTCCGGCGTGGGCGGCGATCGCAGCCGTAGAGTTAGCTAAATTGCCAGTGCTGGCACAGGATACCGTTGTGAAACCCAATTCTCTCGCTCTACTGAGGGCGACTGACACCACTCTGTCTTTAAAGCTGAGAGTGGGCATATTGACGGCATCGTTTTTAATATAAAGATTTTTTAGACCGAGGCGGCGCGCCAAGCGGTGGGATTTTAATAGAGGAGTCATCCCAGTGCCGACATCGATGACGTTATCTGTAGCGACTGGTAAAAATGCGCGGTAGCGCCAGATCGAGTTGGGGCCGGCTGCGATGGTTTGGCGAGTGACGCTGCGGCGGATGGCGTCGTAGTCGTACTTGACTTCAAGCGGGCCAAAACAGCAATCGCAGACGTGCTTGGCTTGGAGTTCGTACTCTTCGCCACATTCTTTACACTTAAGGGCTGTGAAGGTTGCTGCTGTGGATTGGGTTCTGGTCGCCTGGGTCATAGCTCAACTCTCTAGTTTTGCGATGTTTGTTAATTCTTTTCGCAGAATACCACGCTCAAATTAGTGCGTCAACCATACCCGATTCTTTTAGTCGGGATTAATTTTCCAGTTACTTTTCAGTTAAACAGTGGTGTATTTAACTTTGATATTTGGGCGGGCGGGACGCCCAACCCCTACTCCCCACAAGGATTTGACTTGTTTTCAGGATCGGGCTCTTAATCCAGATTGTCAGGCCCACACGCGAGCCCGATCGAGCTCAAGGATGATTTGCCGACGGAATTGTTACAAAACTTAATAAATCTTTTTTGGGCTAACAATTGGGCAGTCGTGCGATCGAACACAACTACAAAACCTCGAATTTTTGATTAACCAACTTAGCCTACCCGCCGCTGACGGGAGGAATGAGGACAACTTCGTCGCCGTCTTGGAGGATGGTGTCGGGGGAGACGAATTCCATGTTGACGCCGAAGCGGGTGCGATCGCGCCATTGTTCTAATTGAGGATATTGGGCGATCGAGTTTTCGAGCACTTGAGACACTGGGGTTTCGGGAGGAAGTTCTAATGTAAGTTCCGAAACGCCGTAGGCTTCACCGAAGGCGGCGAACAGTTTAACGGTGATGGTAATCGAAGAGTTAGACACGGCGGTTGAGTGCGATCGACGGTTTGGCAATTATCAACTACACCATACAATTAATTAGTAATTAGGCGCGCCGAGGCTTAGAATTGAAAGCGGCAACCTCTAGTTAAGTTTTACCCCATCGGGTAAAGATGATAGTTGATTGCAGCAAAAAGTCTTAACAATATTGTATGCCGATCGCTCTCACCAACCAGGCGCTAGAAGCAGTTGGCATCCACTTAGATGCAGCTAGCTAAGGTCTAGTTGGCTGCTGTTGAGGCTAATGCGAGAATAATTTTTGAGGATGCGGTATAGATACTTTACGGTAATTGTGGGAGAGTACAAAAAGCTCGCACTACATTTAGCAAGCAACAACGCATACAAGGCCCTGCCAACCCGCTTCCCTGACAAAAAATCAGGTTATAAAGTGTGGCTTGGGATAGTCAAACCTTTGCCATGCTTAGCAAGCTAGCCGTTCTATCTAAGAAGAATACTGAAGTTAACGCGATAGAAATATATGGCAAGTAACGATTTTAAAGTGCTTCAGATTATTGAAGCTAAAGGCTGGTATGCCTTTGGGAGTACCAAGCAAAGCCAGCACGTTGAGAGATGGGTAAGACCTGTCGTGTGTTGGGTTTTAATAGAAGACAAAAAAAAGCGACGGGTTGTGACAGCTACCGCTAGCTATCAGATCCAGATTGACGACAAAGAAGTCGAGTTTTTTGCCCACGAAAGCGAAATTCAAGATCTGGAGAGTCTCCCGAAGTCTGTCTCGGTATCGGAATTTCTGAAAACAGAAGATTGAGAGAAGGGCAAAAGGAGCTGATTTAACAAGTTATTAATTATTCCTTAGTGATTCCTTAAACTTGCTGTCGGATTCTATGGGAATTAGAGGCAGAAGCTCTAGATTGGGGAGAGGGGCAGAATTTATATTTTTGCCTTGCCTTCTGCATCTTGTACCCCATGCCTGAAGTAGCCCAAAAAATAAAGAGGCCGGAAGATTGCTGGCAATGCCAACACGCTTCCGACCTTGCTGAATAACAGGGTATGCATATGTTTTTAAAGTATGGCAGGGAGGCTTTTGAGATATCAAGAGGACTATTGCAATCACCCACTTTTGCTTTCAGGCTGTGTTTGCAAGGCTCCTATTATTTTAGACTGAGAATTTGAAAATTGAGAGGGGGGAGGCTTACAGGTTAAGGATTCTAGCTATTTATCTGTAGCGGATGCTACAAAAAATGGTGGCATTGGCGGACGATCGCACATTCTCGCTAAATTGTTTGCACTCAAAGCTGAAAGTTCGATCGCCACCTGCAACTGCTGCGACTTTAAACCCCACTCAGAACAGGTTCAGGCATCTGCCGTGGCATCCGCCGCCCCAGCAGCGCCATCCGCACGCCGCCGGCAGGCCCTAAAGTTACCCCTCGGCGTTTGGCCTGTACGGGCTTTTTCTCGGCCAATACTAGGTCGAAATCCCGCAAAATGGTTGCCAGCACGAGTTTCATCTCCAACTGCGCCAGCGCCAAGCCGATACAGCGGCGGCTGCCGCCTCCAAAGGGCAAATACTCATAAGGCGAGAATTGCCTCTCCAAAAACCGTTCAGGTTTAAATTGCAGCGGTTCTGGATACAAATCCTCCCGTCTGTGGGTCAAATAAATCGAGCCGACGACAACCGTGCCCGGTTCGAGTTGATATCCCATCAGTTCCACGGGCGTGAGAACTTCTCGCGAAAACGTCAGCATTGCCACGGGGTAAATTCGCAGCGTCTCCTGACAAACTGCACTCAGGTAAGGTAAGCGGAAAATCTCCATCGGGTCGGGATTTTCCCCCAAACTGTCCAATTCTTGCAGCAACTTCTGGCGCACCGAGGGCGAGTTGTGAATCCAGTAAAACGCCCAAGCTAGGGCCGTTGCTGTGGTTTCGTGGCCTGCAAGCAGCAGCGTCATCAACTCGTCGCGCAATTCTTCATTGGTCATGGGTTGCCCGTTTTCGTCGCGGGCGGCCATCATTAAGCTGAGAATGTCGGTGCGGTTGGCGTCTGGTTGCAGCCTGCGTTCTTCAATTTCGGCATATATCAGATCGTCAAGTTTCTGCTTCCGCTGTTTCATGCGTCCCCAAGGACTCCAAGAACCCCAATCTTGCTGCATCCAGCCGAAAAACAGCATACTCGATCGCAACGGAGAACCAGTCATATCCAGGACTGAGGTAAGTAGGGGCTTGATCTCTTCCAACCGCGGCCCGTCATCCAGGCCGAAGACAGCTTGTAAGATTACCCGCAGGGTGACTTCCTGCATGGCGCTGCGGGCCACAAAAGGTCGATCGACCGACCATTTGCTGGCAACATCTTGAGCAATATCGCAAATTAGTTGGCCGTAATTCCGCATCCGTTCCCCGTGAAAAGGTGGCATCAATAATTGGCGCTGGCGTTTGTGCCTTTCTCCTGAGAGAAGAATCATGGATTGTTCTCCCATCAAGGGTTTTAGGAGGCTGTTCAGGCTGCCTGGAGCGTGAAACGCGCTGCTATTGAGCATCTCCTGGACAGCTTGCGGGTGGTGGATCATAACCAATGGTTTCCCCTTGTTCACTCGAGCTGTGAAAATGTCGCCGTATTGCTTGGCACATTTATCCATGAATGTCAGCGGATCGCCGATCCATTGAATTAGCTGCACAAAGGGTGGAGCTTTGGGGCCATTAGGTAGTGTCATAGGAATTACCGGGGTTTGGGTCACTGGACTTAGCAGCATCAACAAATCTCAAAGGGTTTGAAGGTTTATTCAATCCCTCCCACCCCTTATTTTTAAGGGAAAAATTGCGTAAGTCTCATCTCCAATAATTTTAACTACCAGCCGGGAAGCCCCTCGGTATATTCAGAGGGGATGAATCTGAGCGCTGCGCGAAGTACCCCGAATGAATTACCGTAGGGATGAAAGGCGTGTTGGGTGGAGGAACGGAAACCAACAATTAGACTTGCCTACTACGAATCAATCTTCGGGAGCATCTTGATTCTCAATGTACTTCCTAAGTGTTGAAACGGTAACACCTCCACAAGACGCAATAAAATAAGAACTGCTCCACAAAACATCTTTATGGTAGAACTCATTTACCCTTTCGGGGAATTCGCTCCTGAGTCGGCGACTAGCTACCGATTTGATATTATTTACGAATTTCGACAAATCCATTTGCGGGTAATACTGAAATAAGAAGTGAATGTGATCTTCTTCGCCATTGAATTCTACGAGCTTACACGACCATTTTTCAGTGAGATCGGCAAACACTTCATTGAGTCTAGCGAGCATTTCAGCATTGAACACCTTGCGCCTATATTTAGTGCACAGGACTAAATGAGCCTTGAGGTCTGAAACCGAGCGAGCGTTTGCCACAAAGTCGTTTCTCATATTTTTTGTTTTCGGTGTTGCATTTTGAGCATACGCAGACTATACTGTGCAAAGGTCGAAAAAGGAAGCTAAAAAATGCAGCTCGCTTACAAATACCGCCTCAAACCCACCAAGGCTCAATTAACAACAATTATGGTTCACCTGGAACTTTGTCGCCGGCAGTACAACTACCGACTCGGCGAAAGATTTAAATGGTGGGAAACAACGAGAACGCCCATCAATGCCTGTCCCTTAATTGTTTCGATAGTCCCTATTGAAGAGATTTATCGAAACATTCCTTTGACGAGAGTGCAAACTAGGGACGGCAGAAAAAAAGATGAATCAGGCAACCCTCTAACCAAAAAAGGTGACATTTTCTCGAACATTGAAGGCGGATATGTACAGTGGCAGACAATACAACTTGCCGACCTAAAAAACACAAAAAAGCTATTCTCTGACTACAAAGTGTTGGACTCGCAGGTCTTGCAAGATGTCGTCAGCCGAGTTGAAACTTCCTTCTCAAACTTTACCACGCCGGATAAGAATGGTAATCGTAGAGGCAAGCCCAAATTCAAAGGGCTTCACTACTATAAATCCTTTACCTATTCTCAACTAGATAATCTAAATATTGTCAAAGATGAGCAAAATAGAATTTGTATTAGTCTCGCCAAAATAGGTCAAGTACCGATGGTTTTCCATCGTCCAATACCAACAGGTTTCAAGGTCAAGACGGGTACAGTTATCAGAGAAGCGGATGGGTGGTATATTTCCCTAACGCTAGAAGATAAAACGGTTCCCGTAACGGTTGCAGAAATTCAGCCGACTGAAGAAAATACTGTTGGCATTGATTTGGGAATATCTAATTACGCTTACCTTTCCGATGGTGAAAGAGTTGAAAATCCGAGATTCTTGAGGAAATTGGCTGAAAAACTGGCAAGGCTGCCAGCGAAATTAGCTACAAAAGTTAAGGGCTCTAAGCCTTGGAAAATTATCAAGGGTAAAATCGCCAAACTCCATCAATTTGTTGCCAGAGCCAGGTTAGATTTCCAGTTCAAAACGGCACATGAGCTATTCGGTAAATGTGATGTTTTGGTTATTGAAGACTTGAGCGTCAAAAATCTAACTAGACGTGCCAAGCCCAAGACTGATATTGAGAATGGTAATTTGGTTTATCTGCCTAACGGTCGGTCAGCTAAGAGTGGTTTGAATAAATCCATGCTTGATGCTGCTCACGGGCAATTTGCTAGCGTCCTGAAATATGTCGCTTGGAAATTGGGCAAAAGCGTTTTGCTTATTGACCCAAAAGGAACTTCTCAGCATTGCTGGAATTGTCTCAACAAAGTTCCAAAAGAATTATCGGAGCGCTGGCATTTCTGTCAGTGTGGAGAATCTTTGGATCGAGATGAAAATTCAGCCAAACTTATAAAGAAGATTGGATTGAGTTACAAAAGTGGCGGGGGAACTTCGTCACTCAAAAAAGCCTTTGCAAAAAAGGAAAAAGAAGCCTGCGGTCTAACTGTACCCAGTTGACCGTCAGGTTAGTTCACTAGCTTATTCTCGAACGGTGCTCAAAATATCCTCTCCAAGCTCTGTAAAACGAACTGTTTTGATTTGCCAAGGAGCATAACTGGTTAAAGTTTGGCGCACGCCCCCGAACAAACCTAACATCTGACAACTGGACAGGTTTTGCAATTTCTGCCGCGAATTTCCGGAGGCTCGCAGATCCACGGTAGCTATTCCGAGGTCGCGATCGATCGTGAGGCGATAACCAGCCAAACCAAGACTATCGAAAATCTGCTGCTTTAACACTTCATTAACCGCCGAGGACATTAACTGGTTCTCTGGGCCTGTAACTGTTTCCGGCTTCAGAGTTTGACACAAATTATCTACCTTATAAACCGTAACGGTGACAGTATTTTCTGAGATGGTAGCACTGCTTAAAACTGAGGCAACAGAGTTAGAAGGCTGCGTTAATTGACTAGATCGAGCCTCAATTTGATTTCCCGTTAGCTGTAGGTGTTGGAACTGAGGGGCGCTTGCTGAGAGTGGGCTTTGGTCTTCGGTTGAGGTAGCTGCATCTGAGCTAGAACAACTGCTACCGCCTATCAAAATTAACCAAACGCCTAAATATCCTAACTGTTTGCAGATACGGTTCATAGTTTTTAATACTCTACTAAACGTCAGTGTATGGAGGGTGAATTTTGGTGGTAGAAAGCACTTAGACCCTGATTACACTCACTTAGAAGTATTTCCCGCAGTACGGAGATGAAAACAAGTTAAGAGTTCTTGTTAATACGTGGATTTTAGTGTTAAATCAGGTAAGAGGGGTTTTACCCCTCGGTGGAGTAACCCCGCAGTTTACCTTTCTCAGCAGATCAAGCTCGCGACCCAGCTCGTAAGTGATATCAAATACCTTGTCAGTGGTGTGATGTACCGTTGCAACTCGATCCTTTCCAAGGTCTGAGGTGAAAAGCCTCTTCCGGTTGGTAAAAGCCTGAGTTTGATTAGTAGTAATGAGGACAGAATTCCGACTGGTGCGCGCATTTTAAGCTCGGCTTCGGAGCGCTTTTTTAACAGCGCCGAAATCGCGCTTATAAGGAATGTGCAAGTCGCGAACAATATCAAAACTTACGCATCAAGAGCAAAAAAACCGGGTTTTTTAACCAGGCATAAGGGCTGCAACGAAGTGTTTTCGTAAAAAAAACTGGTTTCTGGTTAAGTCGCGAATCACATAATTCCTCAGTCAGCGGATCTTTAACGAACAGGCGTGTCAAGGGTGTTATCGCAGCATTCGGTGATTTTTGTGCCGAATCTCATAAAAACACAGTGAAAAAATCATGAAACAGCAATTATTGACAAAAGTTTTTGTGGCAACAGCGATCGCCCTCAGCGGCCTGACGGTTGCTTCTCAACCGAGTTACGGTCGGCGAGCATCGGGGGAAAGTGGATTTTGGTGCAGTACCTCGACCGGTGCGCCGGTGACGGTGTACCAAAACGCTCAAGGTGCTGTAGAGCCTTGGATTGAGTGGACTTCCGATTATTTCTCCGGTTCTGGCTATGATCCGGCAACTCGGTGTCAATTAGTGAGTCAACGCCTCGAAATCTATCGCCGCCAACGAATGCTTAAGTACATTACTGCGGGCCAAATGAACGGCCAGAACGTCATCTGCACGGCGAATCAAGTTAATGGGCGGTGTCAAAATTTGATTTATACCCTCAGACCCGGCCAAGACCCGATCGGCTCTTTGTATAATTTGTTGGCTTGGCGCCAAGGATATGTCGGGATGCCGTCTTTTGATGAAACCAGTAAAATTCCTTACATTGATGTCAGCGAAAAGCTAGGGGAAAATATGGATGATGAGGCGCAACTACCCCCTTTTCCCCACCGTTCGGACAGCCTTAAAGATTGGCAAATTTTCCATCCCATCACCAATTCCAAGGATTGAGGTGGCAAATTTGGCGCGTCAAACAGCGGTACGCATCCCGACGGGGAAATCTTCTGGTTCTGGGACGATCGTCCGGCAGCAGGGCCAAACCTATACAGTGCTGACTAACTAGCAGATTGTGGCGATCTAATAATTGTCACCGACGACAGCCTCCTCCACCCACTGCTAGGAGTTCTGAGCCGGCTGGGCGATATCGAGCTGGCGATCGTTCTGTTTCGCCGCGCGATCGAGTATAAAATAGCACCATTAAGCCTTGAGGCAGGAGCGGTGTCTGAGCCAATGCTGGCAGTCGGCTTTCCTGCGTGTGCTGAGTTTGGGGGTTTGGTGGTGACCGAAAGCATAAAGGATACAAGCCCCCGGATTCATCCGTGGAGAAATAAAAAACCTGTATCCGATGAAACTTGCCCCCCGAATTTATCCGTGGGGTCAATGCTTCAATTGTTTAATCTAAAATCTAAAATCTAAAATCTAAAATCGATTGACGCTGGCTTCGTTTCGGTGCCACTACCCAAATCTTTGCCTCAAGGTTATAGGTTGGGCTATACAAATGAGGTTAAAATCGGTATGAGTCGCGACCCGATTTTTAATGCCAAAGGTTTCTTGATTGGGATTAACTGTAGGGGCAAGTATCGAGATCCAAATTTTGGCGTCTATGCTTTTGAAGAGGGAAGTGAACCAACAGCGGAATTATTGGAAAAAATGGTTAAATCCAGTTGGGGAATTCCGATTAGTATATATTTGCAGTTCGCCTCGTCTCATCTAGGGAGTTATCGATGAATGTGTGGAGTTTGCGGTTTGACGCGCTGACAATCATCTTGACAGGTGCATTAACAGTGACGGCGCTTGTCAGCCAACAATATGCTGCCTGTGCCAAAACAGCCCAAGAGATTGCCCAGCTAGCGACCTTGACAACTGTGGAAGTCAACAATACGCTGGGTTTTTTTGCTAGTGGATCGGGAGTAATTATTGCCAAACAGGGTAACATTTACACTGTTCTGACAGCTAATCATGTGGTGGCAAGCCTCGCTCAAAAATACAGCATTCGCACTCATTTGGAAAAGGATTATGCTGCGATTAGAATACAGCGCTTACCGAAAAATGACACGGATATAGACTTGGCTTTGATACAGTTTCAGAGCCGAGAACAGTATCCAGTAGCACCAATGGGCGAGTCAGAACGTGCTGTTGTTGGTTCTGCTATTTACGTTTCTGGCTATCCGCTGCCAATTTCGGGATTTGAACGAAAACTTGAGTTTACTGCTGGTATCATCTCTTCTCGCTTGGGCAGCGCCTCATCAGGGTATCGTCTGCGTTACCAAGCTGTAACCAGGCGCGGGATGAGCGGTGGGCCTGTATTTGATGCTGATGGTAGGGTGGTAGGAATTCACGGCCAGGGGGATACTGTTGGCACAATTAGGAGTCAGTGGAACGGTCAGATTGAGGAGATTAAAACGGGGTTGAATGCAGCAATCCCGATCGATGCTTTTAGGGAGTTGCTTTCACAAAACAAGCGTAACGGCTTTGATATTCTCAGCAATCTTTCTCTCAGCAGCGCCTTCGGTCAAAACCAGCCGAGTCTGGGTTATGGAGGATTTGTGTGCGATACCTCAACGGGCGAGCCGGTGACTGTGTATCAAAATCCGCAAGGGTTCAGAGAGCCTTGGATTCGCTGGAATTCTAATTTCTTTTCTAGTTCGGGCTACGATCCTCTAACTCGCTGCCAACAAGTGACTCAGCGCCTTGAGAATTATAACCGTAATAAACAGCTAAATTATGTCACGGTGGGTATTGTAAATAACCAGAAAGCGATTTGCACGAGTAGCCGCGTTAATGGGCCTTGCGAAGGTTTGATCTACACGCTGCGCCGCGATCAAGATCCGACTCCTGCACTGAGCAGTTTTTTTGTTTGGCTGGGGAATCAAAAGGCTGTGCCTTCTCTTTCTGAAAGCGGTACTGTGCTTTATATCGATGTCCGGGAACGGCTGGAACAATTTTAGATTTTGGCTTTGAGATTTTAGAGGGATTAGTAATAGGTAAACACAGAACCCCAACTTGTTAAAAAAGTCGGGGTTCTCAAACAACTACTTATTAGCTGACAAAGTGAGATATTTTACTTATTTATCACTGACATAATAGAACTCATGATTTTTTGGAACGCGGAAGCTATAAAATTACTCTTACATTCGTAAATCGAATTCAAATTTTTTAGGTATCAAGCATGACAGCAACTACCCCGCAGGCAACGTCAACAACGCCCGCTTTTTGCGAAGGCATTCAATATTTTTCGGAAACACTCCCTGGTTTTGAGACTTACGGGAAAGCACCTGCGATCGCCGAGGGGAGCAAGTCGATCGCCGATCCTGCCGATCCCGTCGCCGTCTTTCAAACGATGCTGGGAGCAGACGCCCTGCGCTACCTGACACTGCAAGTCACCGCCAGCAAGGCATCGGGACATCCGGGGGGTTTTGCTAGCCAAGCTGAGGCTTATGCCGCTTTGGTGATGCTCGGACACAAGAACATTGTCACCGAAGTCGGCCATCACGCCCCCGGCTTTTACAGTGCCATGTTTCTCGATCGATCTTTGGAAGATATGGGAATTTTCAACGTGCAGCAAGTGCGCGATAAATTCCGAGAAAAAGACGGTTTGTTAGGACATCTTTCCGGTTTCATTCCCGGCCTTTTAGCACCGGCCGGCCCCCTCGGACAAGGGCAGCATTTCGCAATGGCTGGAGCGCTTTTACACCGCGAAAAACTGTTTGCTTTCACAATGGGCGACGGCGGCATGGGCGAACCCTATCCGATGAGCAGCATGGCGCATTTCCACACTGCTTATCCCAGCGTTACTAACTTTTTGCCTGTGTTGGTTTGGAACGGATATTCTCAGGAACATCACAGCATGGTTTCGACTAAAACTAATGCTGAAATGATTGCTTATTGGCAAGGCAACGGTTTTGAAGAAGTTATCTTAGTTGATGCTAAGGAATTTGACGATAAAAATCAACCGGAAGATTATGTTGACAGCACTGCTTTTTCGCTCGAACAGCGCATGGCATTTACCAAAGCTGTTTTAGAAGGAGTTGACAAAGCGGCAAAATCTGCTCTCGGCGGCAAATTAACTGCGTTTATTATCAAACAGTTGAAAGGTGCTGGCGTCCACGCGCGCGGAGCAAAATCTCACAACCTTTATCCGAAAGATACGTTGGATGCTCCGCACATTATCAGTGCTTTAAAAGAGCGCGCTTTGACTGCTGCTGCTTGGGAGTTGGTGCGGACAAATTGCGAGCGTGCGGGCGGCGGGCCGGCGGCGAAAACAGTTGTTACTGAGTTTACATTGCCGCTGGCAGATTTAGGCGAATTGCCTTTAGAAGAATTTGCAGTTGGGGGAGAACCGAAGATTTCGACCACAGCAATGGGGGTTTTGGTAGGGAAAGTTGGCGAGCGCGATCGTACTTTTCTTGTCACTAATGCTGACGGCAACGAAGCATCGGCAATTGCCAATATCAACCAAGCTCTCAAAATTATTCACCCGACGACAGATGATTTGTACAATCAATCGCCAAACGGTCAAGTTTACGAACCTTTGAGCGAAGATGCTTGCGCCGGTTTAGCCGTAGGTTTATCGCTATTCGGAGCGCGGAGTTTGTGGTGTTCCTACGAATCTTTTGCCATCAACGGTTTACCAATTTGGCAAACTGTAACCCAAGCAATGGCAGAATTGCGCCGTCCAACTCCGGCAACTGTCACCTTATTTACAGCGGGTGCATTGGAACAAGGCCGCAACGGTTGGACGCACCAGCGGCCGGAAATTGAGGCTTATTTTGCCGCGATGATGCGGAACGGAAATGTGTTTCCTTTGTTTCCACCGGATGCTAACAGTATTCAAGCTTGTTACGAGTGGGCTTTGACTGCTAGAAATAAGGGAGTTGTGATTACTGCAAGCAAGTCGCCACTGCCAATTCGCACTACTCTTGAACAGACTCGCCAAGGTTTGCAAGACGGTGCAATAGTGCTGCACGAAGTCGATTCCCCCCAAGCTACCCAGAATCAAGGCGGGAGCAAGAAAGTGGTGTTTGCAGTTGTCGGCGACATGACGTTAATGCCAGTGTTTGAAGCAGCGGCATTTTTGGAAACAGAAGGGATTGGAGTGCGGATTGTTTCTGTTGTGAACCCCCGGCGTTTGTACCGTCAAGGTGATGTTGCTTGGGATACTTGTTCGGAAGCTGACGGCGGCTTTTTGAGCGATGAAAAATTTGCCGAAATGTTTGGCGGAGATGCCTTGATTGGCGTGACAGGCGGTGCTTCTGGGATGTTGGAACCTGTGATGCTCCGCAGCAATTGCAAGCGGGATACTTTCGCTTGGAAGCGGGGGGAAACTACTGCTAGTGCTGGTCAGTTGATGGCGTTTAATGGGTTGACTGCTGAGGCGTTGACTAAAAGGGCGATCGAGCTAGTTCATTAAGTTAGAATGTGAGTGAATGCCCCTGCCTGGTTTGTGCTGGGTAGGGGCTAGTAATATTTAAAATAGGATGGTGATACCTATGACAGCAAAAATTTTAGAAGAAATAGGTACGCTTGCGGAACAGCGATTGGTTCTCCCCGGTTATTATACTTGGGAGCAATTTGAGGCTCTCGAATCTTTGATGGCTGACTCTCCGGGTTTGCGGATAACTTATCTTGATGGGTGGATCGAGTTTATGACACTGGGTGAAGCACATGAAAGCTTGAAAAAAGCGATCGCTATATTACTGGAAGCATACTTTTTTGAACTCGGAATTGAATTCTTTCCTGTAGGGAGTGCAACTCGCAGAGACCGGGCAAGAGATGTATCATTTGAACCAGACGAGTCTTATTATATAGGTTCAAGAAAAGAGCATCCCGATTTAGCCGTGGAAGTAACGATTACTAGCGGTAGCACAAATAAACTAGCTAAATATCTGCGACTTCGCATTCCTGAAGTCTGGTTTTGGGAAAATAATCAGTTGGCTGTGTATGGGTTGCGGGAGGATAATTATGAGCAAGTTTCAAGAAGTGAGTTGCTGCCGGAATTGGATTTAGAATTGCTGGTACGCTGCGTTTTAATGCCTTCAAGGATTGAGGCAAGGACGGAGTTTCTTAATGGGGTTCGGCAAGTGGGTTGAATGCTGAGGAGTTGGTAAAAAGTGCGATCGTCTACGAGAGCTTCCCTAACGACTTGATTGGTTAAGCTAAAATGTGACAGACAACCATTGGCTCTCACAAACAACCTTTGCGCGATCGGCTCCCAGGATTTGTTAGACTTGTAGGTGTAAAGTTACTAAATTATTCCTATCTCTCTTCCTTCATCTGCGTGAATCTGCGTCAATCCATTGTCATCTGCGGTTAAAAATTTCTCTTCTTTTAACCGCAGATGAGGGCAGATAAACACAGATTAACGCAGATGAATTAGATCAAATCCGGTGGCAGGATTCGTGATTTTTGACTGTTGACTAGATTTGACGCCCGACGATACTACCGGATTTGATATGATACGATTATAGAGCTATACGTGCAGCTTTAACCTAATGCTGAGGGGATAATTTATTGGGAAGTTTTTCCGGGTTTGCTGTTAAATAAGTTTGCTTTGTTAGCTGGGAATGTAGCGAGGGTGCTAGAGGTTGTGCTGCGACGGAACCTCCATATTGTGTGAAATATCTGTCTTAATTTTATTGCTTTTTTCCCCGCAAGCCATCAACCAAAAACTCATCATCGATCGATCGCCCGCAGCTTCAAACTTATCCCGCGAAACCAGATAGCTTTGTATTTCCGACTCTGAAATCAACCCCTGTTTGACCATCTGCAAAATGGGCCCGGAGTCAAGCAAAGGTTGGAACGCTTCAATTCCGATGATATCGCTGTGGGTGACAACCGCTTCTAAATCAACGCTAACAAACCCAGCTTCTTTCAGAATGCGGCACAGATTTCGCCCGACGCATAAATTGCCGCCCCGCGATGCTATCACCTGCTTGAATTTATCCCTGACAATCTCGACTGACCAAGGCGGATTTGTCAGCCAAAACAGATCCGCATCGCTATCGATAATCACCAGTTTACCGCCCGGTTTCAAGATGCGGAATATTTCTCTAGCTGCTGCGACGGGTTCGGGAAGGTGAACGAACAGCAAACGGGCGATCGCAAAGTCAAACGTGTTATCATCCAAACCAGTATCCGCAACCGATGCTGGGATGCGATTTACTCGATCGCCCCCTTTGTCCTGCAAATATGCTACTGCTTTTTCGTGCAGTACCGGGTCAATTTCTACCGCTGTTACCCAACTGTTTGGCAGCAATTCTAACAGTTTTTCGGTGAAAAATCCCGGCCCGCTACCAGCTTCCAAAACATTCATCCCGTCGGCTAAACCGAACCACTTTAAAGTGCGCGCTTCCTTTTCCCAACTGAGGAGAACTTGAGCTTTTAAGCGCTGGATTTCTGCGTCAAGTTCCAGATTGTACGTGTTTGCTTTATATCATTTGTGACAAGTTAAGAAAAAGTGCAAATTGTCAAGGGGGTAGACCAAAAAAGGTAAAATAGGATGAAACCTTTA